>JBGPAW010000408.1:0-3566 GCA_041480905.1 Phycisphaerae bacterium | reverse complement strand
CCCTGCTGATGACCCCGGAATACATCGCCGCCTCCCTGGACACCTTCCCTATCGAGCTTTTGGACATCCAACAACGGCACATCCCTATCCTGGGCGAGGACTACTTCGCGCCGCTGAGGTTCGATAAAGCCAACGTGCGGCTGCAACTCGAACGCGAACTCAAGCGCCAGTTACTCCACATCCGGCAAGGTCTGCTGGCTTCCGGGGGGCGGGACCGCGTGCTGGCTGACATCTACTGGGCCGCGGCGGAACACACCCTGCTGCTGCTGCGGGCGGTGCTGTGGCTGCACGATAAGACCATCCCCGCCGCCGCGGAGGAAATCGTGGCCGCCACCGCGGAGGTGTGCGGCGTGAATCTTGTGGGCGTGCCGGCGGCGTCGGCCAAGGCGCGGAACATCGACTTCTCCGCGTTGCAAACGTTGTACGATACGGTGACGGTGTTGGCGAACTACGTCGATGGGATGCCGGTCTAAATCACCGCCTGCAAACGGGTGCGCGGAGTGCCCGCCCCTTTCCGAGCCCCGAGCGCAAGGGAGGGGGCGAAGGACCCGTCGTTTGCGCGCCGAGTTCGGTGAGGAATTGCGTCCTCTCGAGCGCTCTTGTGGAATGCTCTTGACGGCGATTCTACTCCTGTGTGTGACGGCACCGCTCCGCGCGGGTAGCGTGCCTCACCCGACCGCGCCGGTGGCGGACTACGCCGGCGTCATCTCGGCCCAGATCCAACAACAACTCGATGGATACTTGACGGAACTGGAGCGCCAAACCGCCGCTCAAGTATGGGTGCTCACGGTGAACACGACCGATGGTGTCCCCATCGAGGAGTTCGCTATCGATCTGGCCCAGAAATGGGGGATCGGCCGGAAAGGCCAGGATAATGGCGTGCTGATCGTCGTAGCCGTGGCGGACCGGAAATATCGCATTGAAGTCGGCTACGGGTTAGAGGGCGCCCTGCCGGACGCCTATTGTGCGAACGTCGCCCGGGCCTACTTTGGCCCCTATTTCCGGCGCGGTCAGTTCGGCGAAGGGCTGTATCTGGCGACGCAGGACATCGCGGATAAGATCGCCAAGGAATACGGCGTCGAGATTGCCGGCCTCCACGCTCCGCAACAGGCCCGCCGCACGCAGGTGGAGTCCGGGCGGCAGATGCAACAGACCACGGGAGGCTTGTGTGCCTGCGTGGCTCCGATCCTGATGATGGTGTTGATCTTCAGTGCTCTGGGGCGGCGCCGTGGGCTGGGCGGCTGGGCCTGGCCGTTCTTATTCGGGATGACCCTAGGCCACCACCGTTCCTCCTGGGGCAGCGGGGGATTCGGGGGCGGGGGATGGGGTGGTAGCGGGTTCGGCGGGTTTGGCGGGTTCAGTGGGGGCGGTGGATTCCACGGCGGGGGTGGGTCTTTCGGTGGAGGTGGTGCCAGTGGCGGGTGGTAATCCTTGTCCGGCGTGTGGACACGATAACGCGAAGGCGGCTGCGTTCTGCGCCGCCTGTGGAGCCAAAATGATGAACGGTCGAACGGGCAGATCGGTGGCGGGCAAAATCGGATGGGTCTTGGGCATCGTCTTGCTGCCGGTGGTGATCGTGGGCGGCTGCATGATCAACGGATACAACCACGCGATCGCCCTTTCGGAAAGCGTGAACGCTTCCTGGTCGCAAGTGGAGAACGTGCTGCAACGGCGTTTCGATCTCATCCCCAACCTGGTGGAGACGGTGAAGGGCTACGCCGCGCACGAGAAGGAGGTCTTCACCAACATCGCCGAAGCCCGGGCGGCCTATACCGGGGCCGGCACACGGGCGGAGAAGGTCCAAGCCGCCAATGCCTTCGAGAGCGCCCTCTCGCGGCTGCTGGTCATTCGCGAAGCCTACCCCGAGCTGAAGGCCGACCAGAACTTCCTGGCCCTGCAGGTCCAGCTCGAGGGCACCGAGAACCGCATCGCGGTCGAGCGGAAACGGTACAACGACGCCGTGAAGGAGCTTAATACCTACTGCCGGAAGTTCTTCGGGCGCCTCGTCGCCGGCTGGGCGGGGGTCCGCGAGGCGGAGTACTTCAAGACCCCCGACGAAGCCAAGACCGCCCCCAAGGTCGATTTCGGGACCAGGAAGTAGCCGCAGCGTGGCGGTTGGGCGAACCACCGGAACACAACACGCCGGGGCGTGGGACACGCTGGCAGCGACCGGCTAGAATAAAGACTCAGGAGCCTTGCGATGAGTCCTAATACGTTGCTGAAGGAAAAACGCGAGGACATCCTCCGTATCGCCACGCGATATGGCGCGCGTAACGTACGCGTCTTTGGTTCGGTGGCGCGCGGGGAGGCGATGCCCCAAAGCGACGTTGATTTCCTCGTAGAGTTGGAGCCTGGGGTCACCTTGTTGCGGCACGCCGCGATGGTGCGCGAGTTGGAGAATCTGCTCGGACGGAAAGTGGATGTTGTCAGCGAGCGAGCCCTGCGCGAGAGAATCCGGAATCGTGTTCTCCAGGAGGCGGTGCCGGTATGAGGAACGACCGCGAGCGGCTCCTCGACGTTCTCGAAGCCATCGCCAACATCGAGCGGCGAACGTCGTCAGGGAAGGCGGCCTTCGTCGCTGACGAACTCCTGCAAATTTGGGTCGTTCATCATATCCAGATCATCGGCGAGGCTTCCGCTAACGTCTCGCCGGCTCTGCGCGAGCGGCATCCCGGCATTCCGTGGGCGGATGTTGTCGCCATGCGTAATGTGCTGGTCCACCACTACTTCGGGATCGATCTCCAGCAGGTGTGGGACACGGTTACGACCGATCTACCCAAGCTCAAGCACGACATCGAAACGGTTCTCTCCGAGCTGAACGCCGGACCCGAGCGTCCGTCGTGACGTTCCCCACAAACATGAACTCAACCGAGCCCGGAGGCTGCTCTATGCGGCCTAAGAGCCCGAAAAGGCATCTCAAGGCAGGCGGCTGGACTGGTACGCCTGCAGGCGCAGGTTGATCTGCCCGGCCAACTCGGACTTGCCCTGGCGCTCCGCCAAGGTGAGGGCCTGGCGTGCGGCTTGGATCGCCTGGGCGAAGTCGCCCGCCGCGGCGTAGGCGATCCCGAGCACGTCGTAATTCTCGGGGTTGGCGGAATCCGCGGCGCAGCATTCCTTGGCCAGAGAAAGGGCTTCTTGCGCCCCGGCGGGACCGAGTTGAGGCGTGGCCGCCAGCAGGCCGGCCAGTTGGCGCTTCAGCAACTCCTTTTCGGGCAGTGCTTGGGTCGCAGCGCGCAGGGCCTCCACGGCCTCCACCCGGCGTTGGTTGCTCGCCAGGACTTGCCAAAGGGCACGGTGGGCCGGAGCGAAATGCGGGTCGACTTGCAGGGCCTGTCGTAGCAGTTGGACCGCCTCTTCGGTGCGACCCATCGGCGTGAGCACGGCGGCCAGGTTCGCCATCGCATTGGGCGAAGTGGGGTTGAGTTCAAGGTCGCGGCGGAAGTGTTCGTGGGCTTGGGCGAACTCCCGCTTCTCCATGTAGAGCGCGCCCAGACGGTTGTGAGCCGTTCCATAGTTGGGAGAAGCGGACGCCGCGCGCTGATAACACTCCAGCGCCTCGGCGTTCT
>JBGPAW010000407.1:0-3575 GCA_041480905.1 Phycisphaerae bacterium | reverse complement strand
GCATGCTCACCGATCACCTGCACCGCGTCACCGCCTCCCTGCCGCGCGATGATGATGAAGCGACCGACGTCGAGCTGCGCGCGCAGGTGAGCGCCCGCCGCGCCGCTTACGCGCAAAACCGCCGGCGCGTGCAGGAGGCCGAAGCGGAATTGGCCGCTCTCGGCGCCGCGCCCCTTCCCGAACGGGCCGCCGTCGAGGGCGAAGCCCGCGAGCGGGTCATCCGCGCCGACGTGGAAACTCAGCAGGACCTCAAAGCCCTGCGCGTCCAGCTCGCCGAGGTACGCCATCAACTGCTCCAAGCTGGCCAGACCGCCGCTCCCGCCCTCGCGGAGTTGAGCGCGTCGGCCGAACAACTGGAGGCGCTGTGTGCCGGGACGAGACCGCCCTCAGCAGCCGGACAGTTCCGGGGCGCGGTGGAGCAGATCGGGGCGCGCGCCGCGGACTATCGCGCGCTGCTGGCCGAATGCTCTCGGACCTGGACGGCGGAGCTCGCTCGGCTGGCTTCCCTGGCCGACGACCCCCGGCGGGCGGAAGTGCTCGACCTGCAAACGACTCTCGGGGAGGCGTTGAACGGCTTCAGCTTCCAGTCCGCCGTTCCTTTGACCGCGATGCGCGAGCACATCCGGGCGGTCGCGGAGGCGTCAGCCGCCCCGGCGGAGCAGCACGAACTTATCTCCGGACTACTGCGCACCTTCCACACCATGCAGTCCGCGCACCAGCGCTTCGAGTTTGCCGCGGCGGACGTCAAACCCGGCAACAACTTCCGCCTCGATGCGGCGCTGAAGTCGGCCAGGGGCTTGCGGCACCGCAGTCAGCAGCGTCTCGCCCAGATCGAAGAGCGTTTGGCACGACAGGCTCTGGAGACGATACGAGGGGAGCGCGAACGGCGCCTCGCCGGTCTCAAAAACGAGATCAACGAGCTACGCCGGACGCTCGATGCGTCCATGGAGACTCTGCTGGACGCCGAGGAGCAAACCGACGCCCACGCACCCGCTTTGCAGACCTACCTGCAAGCGAAGGCGGCGGCCGCCTTCTATGAAGCACGCCTCGGGAACATTAGCCAGGAACTCCCGCAGATTGAGACTCATCTGAACGACCTGACTGCAAAACGGCTGGGCTTGCTCAATCCTGACCACCTCGAAGTCGGGCCCTGCCACACGGACCGTTGGCCGGTGAACCTGCGGACCAGACTCCTACAAGGTGCCCTGGCCGGTACCCTGGTGCTCGTGCTCCTCGTCGGTCTCCAGACGAGCTTGCTGCCCCGCCGCCCTTGAATTTGTGGGTATACCACGGGGCACTTGTAGGGTGTGCGCCCGCGCACCCGTCCGGGCGTTGGTCCGCGGGCGCGAACCCTACGAGATGGGCAAAACCGATTGCCTACCGCGGGTGCGCGAAGGAGTATCGCGTGGCGACGTTCCTCATCCTCGGGGCCGGGCGGCAGGCCAAGGCCGCCGCGGTTTTCCTGCTCAAACGCTTTGACCAGGCGCGGGTCATCTTCGTTGACGTGGACGAAGCTAATCTCCAGACGGCTTCCGGCGCTCAGCCGGACCACGCCCGCGTCGAGTGCCACAGACTGTCGGTCGTGCCGATCACCGACCAGCTACGTGGCCTTGTCAAGCAGTCGGCCTGTGTCGTCTCCGGTGTGCCTTTCTTCTTTAATGAGGCGCTCACCAGACTCGCCATCGAATGCGCGAGGCCCTTCTGCGACCTGGGCGGCAACAAAGGCACGGTCTTGAACCAGCTTGCCCTGGCCGACGCCGCCCGCGCCGCTGGCGTCGCCGTCGTGCCCGACTGCGGCCTCGCCCCTGGCAGCCTGAATGTCCTCGCCGAATACTGGCGGAACGAATGGACCTACCGCGGGGTCAAGCTCTACTGCGGCGGGCTGCCCCAGCATCCGCAGGGCACGCTCAAGTACACGCTCACCTTCAGCCCCTGGGGCCTGTTCAACGAATACTTCGACGACTGCGAAGTCGCCCGCGGCGGCAAGGTGCAAACCGTCCCCGGCCTGAGCGAACTCGAAACGCTCACCGACCTGCCGCTGCCGGGTACTTTTGAGGCCTTCATGACCAGCGGCGGCGCCTCCATCGGCCCCCGCGTCTATGCCCCACACGGCGTGGACTACCAATACAAGACCCTCCGCTATCCCGGCCATCGGGATATCATGGAGGCCTGCCGCCAGATGGGCCTGTTCAACTTCGCCAAACGGGAGTTTCGCATCGCTGGCACGACCATCACCGCCGCACCCGCCGACCTGAACGGACAAGTGCTCGAAGCGGCCATCCCCTCCGACGGCCAAGACCTGGTCGTGGCTCGCGCCGTGGTGGAAGGTCTCAAGAACGGCATGCCCGTGCGCGGCCGCATCGATCTGCTCGACTACGCCGCCCACGGCTTGACCGCCATGGAACGGACCACGGGCTTCGGCGTGGCCATCGTCGCCGCCGCCCTCGCCGGCCTTTACCCGCGTAATCCCATCGCCCCCGGCGCCCACGTGCCGTTTCAGGTGCTTGATCCGAAGTTGCTGATCGAGGAGTTGGCCGCCGGCGGCATCACCGGCATTACCGTTCGAACCTTCTGACCAAGAGAAACTCGCGGGCTATTGAGTTTTTCCTCCCTCGCCGATAAGGTGGTGATCGAAGTACTGGAGTCTTTTCCTCATCTGGAGGTGAACGCCATGAAGTCTTCTCTCTCATCCCTCAAACCCCTCATTACCGTCGGCAACCACATTCTGGAGCAGCAGCGGTCCCATCCCACCGCCACGGGCGAGTTCAGTTGGTTGCTGGGGGCCATCACCCTGGCGACCAAGATCATCGAGGCCAACATCCGGTCGGCCGGCCTGCGGGGCGACGTTCTAGGCGATACCGGCGAGTCCAACGTCCAGGGCGAGTTGGTCCAGAAGCTCGATCTGATCGCCAACGACACCATCGTCCGCTGCCTGGGCTACCGGGACAACGTGGGCATCATGGTGTCCGAGGAGGACGACGAGCCGCGGGTCGCCAAGGACGTCGGCGAAAAGGGCAAGTACATCGTGCTCTTCGACCCGCTCGACGGGTCCAGCAACATCGACGTGAACGTCAACATCGGGACCATCTTCTCCATCATGCAACTGCGCGCGGACACTCCCCGGACCGGCGGACCGCTGTGGCAAGTCCTCCAGCCGGGCATCAATCAGGTGGCCGCCGGCTACGTGGTCTATGGCAGCAGCACGGTCATGGCCTACACCACCGGCGAGGGCGTCCACATGTTCACTCTGGATCCGTCCTTCGGGGCCTACGTCCTGACCCGCGAGAACGTCAAGATGCCCCAGGAAGGCAAGAGCTACAGCGTGAACGAGGCCTACCGCGCCACCTTCCCCGAGGGCTACCAGCACTATCTCGAGTGGGCCAAGACCAAAGAGGCCGGCAACTACAGCCTGCGTTACATCGGGTCGTTGGTGGCCGACTTCCACCGCACCCTCTTACGCGGCGGCGTGTTCCTTTACCCGCCGACGGCCAAGCAACCCCAGGGCAAGCTGCGGCTGCTGTACGAAGCCAATCCGCTGGCGTTCCTGGCCGAGCAGGCCGGCGGCGCCGCCTCTG
>JBGPAW010000406.1:0-3586 GCA_041480905.1 Phycisphaerae bacterium | reverse complement strand
GTGCCCTGGAATTGGATCCCCAACTGATGGCGGTAGATTTTCAGATGGGGACCGTTTATGAGGCTCTGGGGCGGCGTGAGGAGGCGATGCGGCATTACGAACGGGCCTTGGAAATCGACCCGCAAGACGACGAAGCCAAGCAGCGGCTGGAGCGCCTGCGATGAGAAGTGTGGGCGGAGCCTCACCCGCACGCGCCGAAACCCGGACCGCGCTTCCGTCCCTGCGGGTGATTCATGACGAGGTGCTCGACGGCCCGACGAACATGGCTCGGGATGAGGCGTTGCTCACGCTGGTCGGCGCCGGTGACGCCCCGCCCACGTTGCGGACCTATCGCTGGTCTGGGCCGACCATCTCGCTCGGTTACTTTCAGCCCTACGCCGCCTATGCCGCGTTGGATCCGCCCGCCGGGGGACTGCCCGTCGTCCGCCGCCAGACCGGCGGTGGGGCCATCCTCCACGACCGCGAACTGACCTACTCGATCACGTTGCCGCTGAACCATCCGCTCATCGCCGGCAATCCCAACGTCCTCTATGAGCTCGCCCATGATACGGTAATCGCCTGTCTGCGTTCGCGCGGCCTTGAGGCGCATCGCGGCGGTGAAACCGACGGATCGGGATCGGCGAGGGGACCGTTCTTCTGCTTCGCCCGGCGGCATCGGTTCGATGTCCTGCTTGGTGGGGACAAGCTGGTGGGCAGCGCGCAGCGCCGCACGCGCCACGCGGTGCTCCAGCACGGGTCAATCATGTTCGGGCGGCGCTACGAACAGCAACCGCATGCGGTCGTCCCGGAGACGGTGAGCCTGAGCCACGATTCGTTTCGGCGGCTCCTGGCGGAGGCGTTTGCCCGGCGTGCCCACCTGGTCGCCACACCCGGCGAATGGAGGACGCTCGAACTCGCTCGCGCGGCGGAGCTGTCGGCCAAGTACGCCGGTCGGGAGTGGACCCGGCGGGTCTAAACCGTTGTTCCAGGCCCGCCGGTGTAGTAAAATCACCGTTGCTTGGAGGCCCGAACGTGGACGAAGCGGCAGGACCAGCCCGGCAGACGCAGGACAGCACCATGGCCCGGGTGCTGGGCGCCGACTTTTCGAAGCTCAGCGCGGTGGAAGTGGGCGCCCGGCGCGGCATTGGGCCGCTGAGTCCCCTGGGCAAGATCGTGTGGCATGGGGAGGCGCGTCCGTGCGTGTCGTGCGGACACCTGATCCGTCGGACGGCGGCGCGCTGCCAGCATTGCGGGCAGTTGCTCACCGGCGACATGATCCAGAAGATGCGCAAGTACAGCGGCCCGTGGTACGTGCTGGAGCACGTCCGCCCGTTTCCCGGCGTATCCAAGGAGCGCTTGATCCTGCAGGCCAGACGGGGCGTCCTCACGCACGCGACCATCGTCCGCGGGCCGAGCACGCACCACCAATGGCGTTTCGCCGCGGAAACGCCCGCGTTGAGCAAGTACCTGGGGGTGTGCTGGGCGTGCCAGGCCACGGTGCACGAAGACGACACCACTTGCCCGGTCTGCCGCAAGAACCTCGACAGCGACGGCGAAGAGGTGCTCATCGAGGGCGACGAGACCCTGGAGCCACCGGCTCAGGAACTCGATGAACTCCAGGCGGCGGTGCGGTCGATAGTCCCTCGCCCGCGGCCTGCGGACGAACCAGCTCGGATCGGCCGGGTGCCGGTGCGGTGGGTCGTGGCGGCGCTGGTGATCGTGTTGATGGCGGTGGTCTACCTGGTGGCGGCCCACGAAAACCGGCGGGGGCGCTCCGGCGGCAAAGCGGCGCAGCCGGTCCCCTTGGTCCTGCCGGAGGCGGCAGGGGCCAAGCCGGGGGCCGTGCCTGAAGCGCGCGGGTCCGACGACTCACCCGAGCCGAGCGGCTGATCTCGAGGGTGGGGCATGTTCTATCAGCCGCAAACCCTGGAAGAAGCGCTCGACCTTCGTGGCCGGCTCCGGGACCAGGTCGTCGTGGTCCACGGGGGGACCGACGTGCTGGTGGCGATGAACCACGGGGTGCTACGCCCGCGCGGGTTTCTGGACCTGTCGCACGTCGCGGCCTTCAACGTCGTTGAGCGAGAGAACGGCTGGTTGAGCATGGGGGGCGGCACGACGTTCGCCCAACTCGGTCGGCTGGACATTACGTGCTTGCGCGAGGCGGCGTTGTCCGTGGGTGGGCCGCAGATTCGCAACGCCGGCACCATCGGCGGGAATCTGGTCACTGCCTCGCCGGCGGGTGACGGGATTGTGGCACTGTTGGCCCTGGAGGCCCAGGTGGAGGTGGCCAGCGCCGCCCGCGGCCCGCGCCGGCTGGACTTGGACCGCGAGTGGTTCCTGGGCTATCGCCAGACGGCGCTGCGGGATGACGAGTTGGTCACGCGAGTGCGCGTAGGGGCGGATTTTCAGACAGCCTGGTATAAGATCGGTAAGCGCGGGGCGGTGAACATCAGCATCGTGTGCTGCGCCGTCGGGCGCTCGCCGGACGGCGGCTACCGCCTGGCTTTTGGCAGCGTCGCGTTTCGGCCGATCCGCACGCCGCAGGCAGAGCAGTTGTTGGCCGGGCAGCACTTGAGCGACGAGATGATCGACCAGGCCGCCGAGAGCGTGATGAAGGAGGTGTCGCCGATTGACGACCACCGTGCCGGGGCCGCCTACCGCCGGGCCATGTGCGGCGTGCTCACCCGGCGGCTGCTGCACCGGCTCCACAGAGGCGGAGCCCAGCAGAATGAAAGGTGAGTCGATGCTCCCCCCGCGTGACCGGATCATGGCAAGCACAGAAGTACCCGTTACCTTCGGATTGTGCTGCGCGGTGAATGGCCAACCTGTCGAGCGACAGGTGGCGGCGGATCGTTCGCTGCTGTCTTTTCTGCGCGACGACCTGGGTCTGACCGGCACGAAGGGATCTTGTCTGGAGGGCGAGTGCGGCAGTTGCACGGTGCTGGTGGACGGCGTGCCGTTGAACAGTTGCATGACGTTGGCAGGGCAGGTCAACGGCCGGAGCGTGATCACGATCGAGGGTCTGGCCCACGACGGCCGGCTCGCGGTCCTGCAGGAGAAGTTCATCGCGGCGGGAGCGGCCCAGTGCGGGTACTGCACGCCGGGGCTGATTATGGCCGCCCAGGCCCTGCTGCAAGAGAATCCCAAGATTACCGAGGAGCAACTCATCAAGGGCGTCGAAGCCAACCTGTGCCGGTGCACGGGCTATGCCTCAATTCTGGAGGCGCTGCGTCAGGCCCATCGCGAGATGCACGCATGACGGCCGACTCGAAGTCCATTCCGGCTGCCACTCCGGCACGAACGGCGCCGCTCGCCGGACAGTCCTGCGCCCGACTCGACGGCGTGGAGAAAGTCACCGGCGAAGCCTTGTACGGGGCCGATCTGTTCCCGCGTCAGGCCGACCTTTTCGCCAAGGTGGTACGCTCGGCGGAGGCCCACGCTAACGTGCGGTCCATCGACACGGCCAAAGCTCGGGCGGCGGAAGGCGTAGTCGGCGTCTATACCCACGAAGACGTGGGGGGCACCAACCGCCACGGCCTGATCCGCCGGGACCATCCCGTGTTGGTCGAGGACCGCGTGCGTTACCGCGGGGACGCGGTGGCCATCG
>JBGPAW010000405.1:0-3587 GCA_041480905.1 Phycisphaerae bacterium | reverse complement strand
TACCAGTGCCCCGTACCGCTGGTCAGTTCGACGCGGCGCGACTGGCCGCCATACCAGCTCACCGTGCAGCACCGGCCTCGGGTCTGTTCCACGATCCTGCAAGGGGCGGCGCGTTTGCGGCCCTTGCGCCGGGGCCGACCGTCCTTGGGGCTGCGCCGGGCCGACGGCGGGTCGTACAGGTTGGCCTGCGGATGAAAACCATCCTGCCAGAGTCCGAGTTCATCCCGGGCGCGCCGGGCACGCTGCGTGGCCGCCGCCAACCAGTTCAAAAGCGTGGCCCGTCCGTCCTCTTTCAGCCGATCGTGAATCGTTCTGGACGTGAACCGCTTGAAATCGCGCATAACCGTGTGGAGCGCCTCACCGGCCGCAGCGATCACGTGTAGGTGGTGCGGCATGATGACGAATCCAAACAGTTGCAGGCCCTTGGTCTGTCGGCAAAAACGCAGGCTGTCCACGATGGGGTCGATATACCTGGCTTCAATCAAGACCGGCAGCCAGTCGAGCACGGTGATGGTGCAGAAATAGGGATGATTGTCATCTGCACGATAGCGGGTCATGACCGCAACGTATCACCGTGACGGCCGGGCTTCAACTCCGTTGGCTTTTCGCGGGAAAGGATTCCCGCAAGTGGTGGTGCGAGAAAGGATTCTCGCACCAGCGGCGTAGGGCAGGTCATGGACCTGCCGGAACCATCGCCTCGCCAGCGCGCCGTCATCGCTGGTGCGAGATTCCTATCTCGCTCCCACCTTCGCAGGAATCTCTTCCTGCACGCCTCCGGTCCCTTTGCGGGAAAGGATTCCCGCGGGTCGGGGCGGACGCCCTGCCCTACGGACTATGGATTCGGGCCGGTGAAGTCCTGCTGGAACATCAAGTAGTCGAACAGGTCCACGTCACAGTCGCCATCGTAGTCGCCGCGCAGGGTCCCGTACAGGCAGCTCTCCGGGTCCAGGACGGGTGCGAACCCGAGCGGTGTGTAATCGCACACGTCGCTCTCGTTCGGTACGCCGTCGTTGTCGATGTCCGAATCGCAATCGTCGATCAGTCCGTCCCCGTCGAAGTTGGGCTCACAATCATCCGGGACGCCGTTTGTGTTGCAGTCGTTGTCCGCAAGCTGACAATCATCGGGGATCGCGTCGGCCTGGCAGTCAGTGCTGGTTCCTTCCGTGATGTCGCATTCGTCTGGGTGCCCGTTGTTGTTGCAGTCGATGTCGCAAGGACCACATTCTCCGCTGACAACGGCATCCACGCAGACCTGGTCCCACTCGACTAGGCAGCAGTAGCGATCGTCGGCACAAACGCAGGCCTCGATGGGTTCGTAGCTGCACCCCGGTCCGTGCCCGGTCTCGCAGCAGTCGTGGGCGATGTCATCGGCGTCGGGAACTCCATTGCTGTTGCAGTCCATCCCGTACTCCCAGGTGTCACCCTTATTCTCACCGCCGTAGTACCCGCCTCCGAAGAACACGGTGACGCCCCGGGCGCTGTCGTAGGTCAGGCTGGGCCCGTACCTCGGGCTGGGGGTGGGCGGCGGCGGGAATCGCTGTGCCCACGTCGTTCCGTTCCATTCCCAGGTCTCGCCGTTCACGGCGATGGTGTTGTGTCCGCCGAACAGCACGGTTACGCCCCGGCCGCTATCGTAGGTCAGGCCATGGCCCGATCGCGGGCTGGGGGTTGGCGGCGGCGGGAATTGCTGTGCCCACGTCGTTCCGTCCCATTCCCAGGTCTCGCCGTCCTGGCCGCTGCTGTCCGACCCGCCGAACAGCACGGTGACGCCCCGGGCGCTGTCGTAGGCCAGGGCGTGCGCAGATCGTGGGCTGGGGCCGGTGGTAGCCCGCAGGGTCCAGACGCTCCCGTCCCATTCCCAGGTGTCGCCTATATGTGCGCTCCCGTCCCACCCTCCGAACAGCACGGTCACGCCCCGGGCGCTGTCGTAGGCCAGGGCGTGGTTGTGACGCGGGCTGGGGGTGGGCGGCGGCGGGAATCGCTGTGCCCACATCGTTCCGTTCCATTCCCAGGTGTCTCCCAAGTAGTGCCAAGAGCCATCAGGGTAGTAGCAACCTCCGCCAAAGAGTACCGTCACGCCCCGGGCGCTGTCGTAGGCCATGGCGGGGGCTTCTCGCGGGCTGGGCGCGGTGATTCCACCGAGGTCGCCCGCATCGACCAGCGTCCAGGTGCTCCCGTCCCATTTCCAGGTATCACCGAGCACGTGCCAAGTCCAATCGTAGTAACCTCCGCCAAAGAGTACCGTCACGCCCCGGGCGCTGTCGTAGACCATGCGGTGGTTGACTCGCGGGGTGGGCCCGGTGGTGGTGCGATACATCCAGACGGGCTCCGCGCCTTCCACCTTTGACGGACTGAGGACCGTGAAGATTCCGCTCGTCAGGACGAGCACAACCATAAGGATGATGGGCTGTCGCATTTTCCTGCCTCCATTGCTTGGCCAAATTGATCTGCAATCATAACCGACTCACGCGGTCGGTCGGAAAACTAAACCGCAGTAAATCTTACCCCCCCCCACTTTCCGCAAGGCTTTTCTTCAAAAAGTGCCACTGCAAAGACGCTGAGACGGGTTGGAGGGGGCGTTGACCTGCGGAAACTACTTCCCTGCCAATGAGGATGTGGGCATGACGAAGGCAGGTCGATGACCTGCCCTACAGGGGCGGCGTCCGCGGTCCCGCGGCGACCGGGCTGGCGGCGGGTGCCCGCCCTATGAGGTCGAGGGCTGGGCCCTCCGTCCCTGGAGCTTGCGGTAGGTGTCCGGATGCACTACCTCAGCGCTGGCGAGGACGCGGTCGCGAATGACCCATTTCAATCCTTCCTTCGGCACCAAATCGACTTTGCGGTGTAAGAGGTCCGACAGTTCTTTTTCCAGGCTCGTCAGCTTGCCCATCCATGGACCATAATCATGGTTCTGGAAAGTGACCAGGAAGTCCACGTCGCTGTCCATCCGGAAATCGTCACGCAGCACCGAGCCGAAGACCGCCAATTCCTCGACTTGGTACTTCCGGCACAGCCCGGCGATGGCCTCCATCGGTAACTCCCGATTCTTATGGACCATGAATCACCTCCCCCTCTATGATACCACACTCCCTTGGGACTTCCTCTCTGCCCAACGGCAACGTCTCCATGTGGCCGTTTTTGACCACCGCCTGCCGGGTGATCCCGCAGCGGCGCGCGCTGGCCGAAGCCTGCTGCAAACCCGCGCCCACGTCCTGCACGGAATGGGCATCCGAGCCAAGGGCCACCGCCGTGCCGCCCAACTCAACGTAGCGCCGGATCGCCGCCCCGCCCGGCATGGGCTCAGCCAGACCTTGCCGCAGCGCGGAGGTGTTGATCTCCGGCACCAGGTCAGCCTCCAGACAAGTGCGGAGGATTTCGTCCACCAGGTCCGGGTGCCCGAGCGGTTCGTCAATCTGGAGGAAACGCTTGCTGTACCGGCGAACCAAATCGAGATGCCCCAGGATATGGAACGGGTTGCCGCCGCTCTTCTTCTGGCGGACGCACATCTGGACAGCTTCGAGCACCCGACCCAAGTACGCCCGGTGCATCTCCGCGGCGGTGTGCCCCGCCCACCGCTCCCGGTGGTGGAT
>JBGPAW010000404.1:0-3587 GCA_041480905.1 Phycisphaerae bacterium | reverse complement strand
TCATGTTGGCGGGATCAGTCGGATCGTTGACGATGGCCATCGACGCTCTCCATGAGAGGCGATGCCCGCAACGACCTTCGCTTGGCGACCGGCGCGCTGCCTGGCAACGGAATGCTGGGAACCGGCACGACATCGGTCCCCCTATCTGTTATCTACGGGGTTCGTCGATTAAATGGTTGTTTCCAGGGGTCGACGAACGGAACCGCTCGGACTCGGGACCGACCCGACAGGACGGGAGCCCGTCCCTCGTCATCGCGGCCAAGGGCTTGGCGGCCTAACGGGGCGAGCCGCGACGCCGGCCGAGGACGGCGGGAACAGCCAGCGTTGCGTGTACGCACTATCGTGCCGCAGCCGGCGGCAGTGCCCGCCTTGTCGCCCTAGCCGCTGGGGCTTATACTGCGCGTACGTTGGCCAACAACGCCTGCGCGCGCGGGCTCGGCTGGCCGCGCTCATTGATGGACGGTCTATCGCTACCGGAGAATCCGCCGGCACCGGTACTCGAACCTTTACCCGCCGTGCCCGTGCCGTCGGCTGTTGTGCGTTCAGAGAGCAAACCGACGACGGTGTTGATCGACACCCAGATGCGCATGCGGCGACCCCGCGCGGTCCGGTCACTGACACCCATCGTCGGCGTCAGATGCTGATCCAGATGCCCTGGAATTCTTGCGCCGTTGGCTCAGGTTGAGCCCAGATCGGCCGGCCCGTGCATCGTGGACGGCGGGATGCGCGACAGGTCAGGAGATGAGCTTTCCCAAGAACGCGTGGAAAAGCGCACCGGACGCGCCGCCCGGCGCTTTCGGGTTGACGCGTTATAGCGCGCTTGCATCGTTTGCGGCATACTGTAACAATCCGGCCATGCCGATCCAGGAGAACTATGCCTCAGCCGCCAGTCGTCACCTAAACGATGCCCGGAGCCTGTGTGACGCGGGCCGATGGGACAACGCTGGATACTTGGCGGGGTACGCGGTCGAGTGTAGCGTGAAGGCCGTCATCGACCGTGCGGGCTTCCGACTCCGCGCGCATCTCAACGAGATACCGCAGGAGTTGATGTTGCTCGCAGCGGACTTGAGCCTTGCCGCACGGCGATATCCGGTTGACGTGGACCCCGACGTCGACATGGTGCGAAGCAAGTGGGCGCCGGACCTCCGCTATGCGCAGACTGGAACGCTCGCCCAGCCGGATGCGCGAGTCCTGGTTGATTCGGCGGACCGCGTCTTTGGGCGGACGGTCATTGCGATGGTCCTTGACGGCTTCTTCGAGCGGGTTCCACGATGATTCACTTTGACGAAGTGTTGCGCGAGACCAAGAAGGTCCTGGATGCCAACCCAGTCGCCCAGCACGTCAAGGGCGTGCTTGTGTTGCGCGATCTGCGCGGCCGTATTCGCCTTCTGATCACACCTTCCGATGGCGAAAAATCTGCGGTGGAGGGGGGCTGCCCCCGGCTCGCTGCGGCACTGGCTTCAGCACTCGATCCGTTCTGGGGTGGCGTCGTGGACGTAGACTCCCCCTCCAGCGACTTCGCTAAGCTACTTGCACCGCTCCGAGCTGAAGCCAAGCCCGTGGAACCCGCAGGTGAGTTCCCGAACTGGACGATTATCGAACGGCACGCCGCAAAATCCGGTTGGACGTCGAGCCGGCACCGCCCGCCCTGGCCGCTGATTCCGCGAACCCCGCCCATCGTCGCGTGGTACTCGCACAAAGGCGGCGTGGGACGCACGACCGCGCTCTGCGCCGCTGCGATGCACCTGGCGCGCGCGGGGGAGAAGGTCGTCGTCGTCGACCTGGACCTGGAGGCCCCGGGTCTCGGAACGCTGTTGAGCGGCGCACCTGCGAGTTATGGCGTGGCTGACTATCTCCTGGAGAGAGTGCTAGCGGGTAGAGGATTCACATCGAAGATAGACGATTACGTAACGCGGCAGGCAGAACCGGCGTTGATCGGTGGGTCCCGCGAACCGATCATCTGCATGCCAGCGGGGCTCGTCAATGAGCATTACCTTGAGAAGCTGGCGCGTTTGGACTACGAGCTTCTCGGCGGCCGGCAGGACACGGATGACAAGCCGCTGGCGGAACTACTACGACACGTCCGAGGCGAACTGAATCCGTCGTTCATCTTCGTCGACTGTCGAGCCGGTCTCCACGATCTAGGAGGTCTCGCCGTGCAACAGCTTTCGCACGCCAACGTTCTTTTCGGGCTCGACTCAAAGCAAAGTTGGGACGGACTGCGGTGCATCATTCGGCGCCTCGGACTGATCGAGGAGAAATCGCCTCCGTGCCTCTTGATCCAGGCCATGGAGGAAGGCGCTCCCGGCCCAAGACGCGATGAGGCGCGCGAACGATTCAAGAGTGAATCTTACAAGGTCTTTTGCGACGAGTTTTACGAGGAGGGTGAGATACCGAACATCGATGCGGACGGTGAAGCACACGACCCGTTCCCCATGGCGTACGATGGTCGCCTTGCGGGGTATCAGACACTGGCACAGGCCGCCGAATTGCTGCTGGGAGCGCCGTATCCGGCGCTCACCGAGCGGGTGAAACAGCTCGTGGGAAAGGCGATGACTGATGTGCGCACGTAGCAATGATCCCTCAGAGAATCGGCAGGCCCTGTTGGAGGATTTGTCGCGGTTCGCTAGCGGCGGCGCTAGCGAATTCGGGACGGCGCAGGGCCGCGATCAGTTTCTGAAAGCGCATCTGCCGATTACGGAACACCAGCGTGTGCTGGATCGCCAGACCCTGCTAGTCCTCGGGGGACGCGGTACGGGCAAGACGCAACTTTTTAGAGCCCTCCGTGAGTTGGATAACCCCGCCGAGTTGCTCACCCCACCGGTCCGCAGTGACCGTGCGGAGCCGCGCGAGCAGTATACGGCTGGCTTTGGGGGCGCGGGACGGTTGTTTCCGCGCAAAGAGGTACTGACAAGCCTGCTCTCCACCGGGCAGTTGTCAGCCCCAGAAAAATTGTGGGCGGGCATGCTGGCCGGCGTGATGCTTCAGGACGACCTGACAGAATCAGCCGTGTCGGCGGTCCTTGCGCCGGATTTGCAGCAGGTCCTCGGGCGAGAGCTTTCGACGCCGAGCCGCTGGCTTTCGGCGTTAGCAAAGCCGGACATTCATAATTCCCTTCACAACGCCTTGGACGCGGCCGACAAGACTCTTGAAGACCAGAAACGCACCTTGATCGTGACTTACGACGACCTCGACCGCCTGGTTTCTGAAATGTCGAGCGCATACCAACTGGTCCGGGGCTTGCTTGCATTCTGGTTGGACAACGTGCGTCGCTGGAGCGCGATTCGATGCAAGATTTTCTTGCGAACGGACATCTTCGCTTCGGAGGAGATCGCTTTTACTGACAGCTCGAAGCTACGTCCGCTCGCCGTAACGTTGCGGTGGAACGCCGACAACCTCTACCGGCTTGTGCTGAAGCGACTGCTCAATGGCGCTCGAAAACGCGAGTGGCTGCAGTTCATCGGACGGAGTATTCCGAGATCCAAGCTGGAGGAGCGCGAGCCGTGGGGAATGGTGCCAACGACCGGCGAGAACGAGCATCGAGCCTTCATGGAACGCGCCGTTGGGCGTTACATGGGGTCGGATAG
>JBGPAW010000403.1:0-3611 GCA_041480905.1 Phycisphaerae bacterium | reverse complement strand
CCTGACGACGACGGCGATCGACTGTAGCAACCTGACGCAGGTCTCGCTACGGTTCTGGCGCTGGCTGGGCGTCGAGCAAGCCTTCTTCGATCACGCTTCCGTACGCGCCAGCAACGACGGCACGACTTGGACGACCATCTGGCAGAACCCTACCGACGCGGATGTCGCCGACTTCACCTGGGTATTCCAGCAATTCGACCTCTCGGCCATTGCCGACGGCCACGCGACGGTCTATGTGCGCTGGACGATGGGCACCACGGACAGTGGCTGGCAATACTGCGGCTGGAACATCGACGACATCCAGCTCGTGTCACTCAACTGCACGCCGCCGGGCGACGGCGACTACAACAGTGACAACCGTGTGGACCTGTACGACTTCGCCCAGTTCCAGAGATGCCTCGGTCAACCGGTCCCCGGCGGATGTGAAGCCGGTGACATGGACGGAAACCAGCGGACGGATCTGGCCGACTACCGCCTGCTCGAGACCGTCCTGAACGGCCCGCAGTGATCCGCCGTTGGCGTTTGAGCGGCATGCCGAAGATCCTTGACACCGCGGTCGCCGAAGGGTGTACCGCTCCCTGACGGTCGTGGTATTTCCGGCGCATCTGAGGTGCGGCGCATTATCGACAGGAAGAGGGCGCGAGTCAATTCGCACTCCTCGTCGGGACGCTGGGAAGGGCCTTGCGGACGAAACGCCGGCGTTCAAGCGCGGGCCGATGGTTCAAGCTGCTCGAGGGACACGATGTGCCGAAGCGAGATCAAGACCACGTCATCGGCGAGCGCCGCGTGAGGTCGATCCGTGCGAAACACGTACAGGCCCTGCCGGGCGATAAAGCACAAACCGGAATTGTAGATTTCGACGCTCCGCCCGTCGGTGAGATGGAGGCGCAAGGGGACGAACGGTTCGCGTTCCAGCTCGGCGGCCAGCGCTTCCGGCATCATACTCCTATTGTAGCTCGGGGGCGAACATAAGGAAAGCCCATAGCGGGCGACCGGACTCGAACCGGCAACGTTTAGCTTGGAAGGCTAATGCTCTACCAATTGAGCTACACCCGCATGAGCCTGAGGATACCCGCTCGAAGCTGCGGCGGCAACTCGTGGTCGGCGGCGCCATTGACCCGGGTCCAAGGGCCTCCTACAATTTGATGATTGAATACGGGCTTTGGGAACGGCTTCTCAAAGCCCGTTTTCACCATTGGACATGGATGGTTCCTCGTGGCGGGGCAGCGCTTCAGCGCAGGAGCCGCTTCCCCGCCGCCCGCGCGGATGTGATGTCGGCAGCTCCCACTAACGTGCCCGATGGCCCCACCCCCCTTGAGGAGCGCGGCCTAGCGGAGCCCAGCGCTGCTCCACCCCAGATCAGTCTTTCCGGACGGCGACTCTTGCTGGCCTGGACGCTCTCCGTCGCCGCGCACGTCACGTTGTTCGGGACGATGTTCGCCGTGCCCTGGTTCACCCGCGCCGTGGTGGGCGGCGACCAACTCACCGTCGCCCAGACTGATTTCGTGGAACAGCCCGAGGCGCACCGGACCATCCTCCTGACTCCGCCGCCGGAGTTCCCGGAGTCCGAGCGGGAGGCGGACCGCCCCGAAGCGCCGCAGGTCAGGTTCGCCCCCGAACAGTTCCAGACCTCTGCCACGCTGGGCCAGTCGCGGCGAGGCGGGCTGTCCATCATGGGACTGGGGACGGGCGGGAGCGACTTCAGTAAGTACGGGCTGAGCGTCGGTACCAGGAATGGGGCCCCGGAGAGTGGGCCATCCATCACCGGACTTGGGGCGGGCGGAAGTGACTTCGGGGGGTACGGGCTGGGTGCAGGCCCCGGCGGCACGGGACCGCGGTTCTTTGGTCTGGGCGGGACCGCCCGAGGGGCGCAGAACATCGTCTACGTGGTCGACCGTTCCGGGTCCATGACCGGCACCTTTGGTGCCGTCCGCGACGAGCTGAAGCGCTCCGTGGAGCGGCTGCGACGCAGCATGCGCTTTCACGTCATTCTGTTCAACGCCGGGCCGCCGCTGGAGAACCCGGCCAAGCAGTTGGTCCACGCCTCGCGCGAAGAGAAGGCCGCTTTGGCGGAATTCCTCGACACGATTCAGCCGAACGACGGTACCGATCCGATACCGGCCATGCGGCGGGCCTTCGCCCTCGGTCCCGACGTGATCTACTTTCTCACCGACGGAGAGTTCGAGCCGCAGTTATTGGAGGAACTGCGGAAATGGAACCAGAATAAGAAGGTACGGATTTTCACAATCGCGTATGTCAGCCCGACCGGGGCGACGCTGCTGGAACAAATCGCCCGGGAACACAACGGGCAGTACCGGTTCGTCTCCGAGCATGATCTCTAAGAAGCTATCAGCTATCAGCTTTCAGCTATCAGCCAGAGGAGCTCCGCGTCCCGCAGCTTTTTGGCCTTTCGGCTTTTCGGCTTTCGCCTGGTTGCCTGGTTGCCTGGTTGTCTTCTGCCTTTCGGCGGCCCGCGCGGACGAGATCACCACCCGCACCGAGCACTACCGCAAGATCAAAATCGTCAACTACGCCGACGGCCGCATCCGGTTCCGCCAGCCGGCGGGCGACTTGGTCGAGGTCTCCATCCTCGAAGTGCGGGCTCTGCTCGTGGATACCGTGGGCAACGTGAGCGACCTGAACCAAGCCGAACTTTACGTGGACAAGGGCGAGCCGTCCCAGGCCGTCCTACGCTACGAGAGAGCTTTGCGTTCCACTCAGGAATTCTGGCAGGACCTCGCCCGGGTTCGCCTGCTACAGGCCTGCGACCGGGCCGGTTACCTGGACAAGGCCGTGGCGGCCTGGCTGGCGGTGTTGAGGCGGGAACCGGCCCTCGCCGCCGAACTCCTCCCTAGCGCCATTCCGCCGACACGAACGCCAGCCATCAACCGGGCGCTGTCCGACCTCGAAGTGGCGCTCGCCAAAACCACGGACGAGACGGGACGGCGGCTGATCGAGTTCCTGCGGTTTTCGATCCATCGCCGCCTGGGCGATGCCCTCGCCGACGAATGGGTCGAGCAGGTGGCTCTCGCCCCCCTGACCGGACCGATCGCCACCGGCGCCGCCTACGCGATCAAGACCGAAGCCCTGCGCCGCCTGTTTCAGATGCAGCGTATCCGGCAGGTGCTCACCGGCGTGGACGCGGCCCTGGAGGATTGCCCGGAGGTATCCATGCCTGATCTCCTGTTGCTCAAGGGCGAGGTCCTGTTCGCCACGGCGCGGGAGCGGGCCGATTACCTGCGTTCGGGTTGGGCGTTCCTGCGCGTGCCCATCCATTTCCCGAAGGATCCGCGGGCCGCGCGGGGACTGCTGGGAGCGGCCCGGGTGCACGAAAAGATCGGGGCGCCGGAGCCGGCGGTCAAGCTGTTGCGGGAGTGTCTCGCCCTCGAGTCCGCCGACGTCGAGACGCGCAAAGCCGCCACGGAGGCCCTACGGCGTTTGACTGAGCGTCCGGGGAGTTAGAGAATCCCGACAACGGCTTTCTCGCTAGCGTTGTAGTGACTCCGTGAAACTGCAGCTTATCCGAACCGCGACCGTAAGGGAGCGGCGTGACTTGGTGACGTGCTGGACCACTCCCTGACGGTCGCGGTTCGGCAAAGAATACGTTGCGT
>JBGPAW010000402.1:0-3611 GCA_041480905.1 Phycisphaerae bacterium | reverse complement strand
TGGCCGAGGACGGCTTCAAGGTCCTCTTTGACTTCAGCCTCTTCGCGCAAACGTGCCACCTGTTCCCGTGCATAGGCCCTGGGAGAATGGCCGTCCCGCGACCGGCGACGTCGCGCCGACAGGATCATGGCGGCTGAGAGGCCCAGGATCACGACCAGCAGCACGATTTGGCTCGGCGAAAGACCCGTCGCCGCGAGCGTTGGAAAAAGCTCGGTCCGCGCTGTAAGTGCCAGCAAGGCAATAACTTCCATGTCGTCGCCTCCCCACTGTGTGGATGCAAGCGGCACTAACTCGTCTTTGACCGGCTGGAAAGCCGCTCCCCCAAAGACTCGACGGCGGCTTGCATCACCTCTTTCAGCGGGACGTTGCCGGCCTCGGCAGCCCGGCGGCAATCCTCATACTCCGGTGCTGCGGTATAGGTCACGCCTCCGCGCGATCCGATGTTCATGCGGATGGGGCCGAAGCGGGTTTCCACGGTTTCGCAGCGTCTTTCCAGTTTTCTCCGTTCCGCCCGGTGCCGCCGGATGCCGAACGTCGTGGTCTCGCGGAAGACAATCTCCTCCAGCCGCACTACGTCGTCCGGGCGAGCCAACACCGTCAGCATCAGCGCCGGACGCGATTTCTTCATGGTTATCGGCACCGCGTACGCGTCCAGTGCACCCGCCGCCAGCAGTTTCTCGAGGCAAAAGCCCACGGCCTCGGAAGTTACGTCATCGAGATTGGCTTGTAGCACGATGATTTCGTCCGCTGTGGCGTCGTCGGCGGTGTCCGCCGCTGGTTCTCCCAGAAGAACGCGCAGCAGGTTGGGGCGATGCAGCCCCTCGCGGCGACCGGCGCCGTAGCCCCAACCGCGGATCCGCATCGCGGGCAGCGGACCGAAGGATTCCGCCAGCGTGGTGAGGATGGCGGCGCCGGTCGGAGTGGTCAGCTCGCCCGGTTCGTCGGTGGCCAGCAATGGCACGCCCTCCAGGAGCACCACCGTTCCGGGGGCCGGCACCGGTAGGACGCCGTGGGCACATTGGACCGTCCCAGAACCGGTGGGGATCGGCGAACAGCCGACCCGCGACACCTTCAACTCGTCCAGGGCCAGCAGCGTCCCCACCACGTCCACGATCGCATCCACCGCGCCGACTTCGTGGAAATGGACGTTGTCGACCGTGGTGCCGTGGGCTCGGGCTTCCGCCTCAGCCAAGCGGGTGAAAATCGCTACGGCGCGGTCCCGGGCCGCATTGGATAAGCCGCCGGAGGCGATTATCGACACCACGTCGCTGAGGTGTCGGTGGGGCCCGGCCCCGGCGTCGTCGAGTTGGACGCGCACCTGCGTCGCCGCAAAGCCCTGTTTAGTGATTTTCTCGGCCGTGAGCCTATACCCGCCAATCGGCAAGGCGGCGAGCCGTTCACGTAGCCTCTCGACGGAGGCCCCCGCGTCCACGAGGGCCCCGAGGATCATGTCCCCCGAAGCCCCGCTGAAACAGTCAAAATAAGCGAGCATCTTAAATCATCAGCACAAGAGCTGTGGATACCCCCGTTTTTACCCCAGTTCCGGCGAGTTTGCTGATACGGGCGTTTACTCCGTGCCGATACTGGAAGTACAGGGCGGTCGTTTGGTTCACCGACTCAATCTGTGCGGCGACCCGTCGCTACGTACGGAACGGCGGGTCGTTGTATGTAAGGGCGCACCTGCTACCGGTCCAACGGGGTGCCGCAGTGCGCACAAAACCGCGCGTGGGGCGGATTGACCTCGGCACAACGCGGGCAACGACGCTTCGATTTGCGCAGGGAGGTCACGAGGACTACACCGGCCACCACAAACACGAAGCAAAAAAAGCCGCCCGTCAGACCCTCACCTGAGCCAAACGTCCACCACATCGCCGCCCACCACCCGGGTCGCTCAAGAAAAGCAGAGAGCATGCTCGGCCGGACACAGAACTCCGGACCGCTGCTCTCTGCGTCCGCATGCGGAACAACCAGCCGATGCGTGGTTAACAACGATCATGCCGACGGACCCGCCCTGCAAGCATCGGCCGGCGCCGGAGCGTTCCGCACACCTGAGGTTTCCCCTCTCCCGCACTGGGGAGATACAACCTGATTCCGGCTTCCTTGTGATCGGGTACCGCCGACACAACAAGTATAGTCCAAAAACGGCTGCCGGCCAAGGAAATCCGTCGCCGCCACCTCATGCCGTCCGGCCGCGAAGGCACCAAGACACGAAGGGCGAATTGAGGACGGCGCTCTCGTCTTCTCCATTCTCCATTTTCCCTCGTGCTGTAGTGGCTAGTATAGTATCCCGCCGGAAGTGCGGGGATTGCCCCGCCCCGGAGGCCGATGTGGGACGGCGTGGCCGACGAGAATCACCCTTTATATCGGGCGTTTCGACCGCCGCCCGTGAAGCGGTCGAAACGCGCTGGTACGGACGCATGACCCGCCAGCCGCAATTGGCCGCCCTGGTGACGGCCAAGGGAGCGCCGAGAGAACCGTTCCACCGCTGGATGAATTACGCGCAAGGATTCTCGCCGGAACTGGTGCGCGTGTTTCTCCGCGAGGCCGAGGGGTTGGACCCGCGCCGGACGAACTGGCCGCTGCTTGACCCCTTCTCTGGGTCGGGGACGGTCGTGATCGAATGCGCCCGGCAGGCGGTTCGGGCGGAGGGTGTGGAAGCGATGGCCTCCCTTGCCTTTCTGTCGTCGCTGATGGGCGAGAACAGCTTTCCGGAACCACCCGCGCTGAGCGACTGCACCACCTGGGAACAGGCTGCGGATCGCCTGAAACTCCCCATTCACCGAGCGGCCCTCATGTACGCCGTCGGGCGACGGCACACCTCGGCCGGCAAGCCCAATCCACAGGCGCCACCGCTGCTCGAGGCGTTCGAGCAGGTCGTGCGGATGATGCGCGACGACTTGCGCAAGCCGCTACCGGTGGTCAACCCGGTGCGACAAGGTGATGCCCGCCGGCTCGAGCACGTCGAGGCCGGAGCCATCGGCGGCATCCTCACCTCTCCGCCGTACCTCTCGCGCCATGACTACACGAAAGTTCTGCGCCCCTATGAAGTGGTTTACCAGCACTGGTACGGCGGGCGGAGTGCGGCACAGCGGAGAACCGATCAACTCCCCGCCCACCCTGACGCTCTGGCCCGACCTTCATCCGCCCAAGCGATGCCGTCTGCGGTCGAGGAGGCCTGTGCGTCCCTGCTCGCCGGCGGAGAGAAGAAGCTCGCCGCGGTGGTCGGGGCCTACTTCGACGACCTGTTCGCGGTGTTGGCGGAGTGTCGCCGGGTTCTGCGGCCCGGCGCGCCCTGCTGGGTGGTGATCGGCGGGGCGCGGCTGAGAGGCGTCTATGTTCCCTCCGACTCCATTCTCGCCGACTCCGCCGCAGCGTACGGCTTCACCGTGCGGTCCGTGCGAGTGGCTCGCAACCTCATCAACGTCGGACGTAAGTTCGGCCGACTGACCAGCGTCGCCCCACGCGAGTCGGTCCTGGTACTACGAAGGCAATAGCTAGTGCCTCACCCCACTGTAATTTTCGGGTACAGTCTGCGGAGTTTGATTCTCGCGTCGGCGCTCTGAAATTGCCACTCGATCCCCTTGAACCGATGGTTTCGAGCCGATTCCCAG
>JBGPAW010000401.1:0-3616 GCA_041480905.1 Phycisphaerae bacterium | reverse complement strand
TATCCAGGTCCATCTGGTTCCAGGAGGTATCCGCGATTTCAGCGCCGTTCAGCCAGACGGTGGTCCAGGTGGTGCCGTTGTTGCTCACCCGGACATAGGCGTGGTCATAGGTCGGTTGCTCGACGCCCAACCAGCGCCAGAATTTCAAGTGCGTGTCGAACATGTTCGTGCAGTTGATGGCCGTGCTGGTCAGGTGGTACTCCGGGATGCCGTTGGCGTAATCGCCGCTGAGGTTGTAGCCGTAGACATTGGTGCCGGTATGCCCGTTGTTGGGATCGGGACCGCCATATTGCCCGCCTTGGCCGGTGGGATGCCCGAACGCCCACTGACCTTGGATCGTCCAGCCCGGGCTGGTGTCCAGGGGGTTCGCCCAGGCCACGGTCTGACCGTAGCCGGCCGTGGCGGAATAGGAGGGGGTCGGAGCACTTCTAGGATCGGAGAACTCCTCCGCGGCGGCCGTTTCCGCGCTGACGTAATACGAGACCACGTCGCCGCAATCGGCCGCCGGAAAGACCGCGTCATAGACGTTGTCCGCGACCACTTCCATCGGCGCCGTCTGCCACCCGCCGCCGGTGTTGTAGTGCAGCACCCCGGTCCCGGGCTGCGGAACCGCCGCTCCCAGGCCGGACACCACCACGCGCATGCGCGTGCCGCCGATGGGATTGACGTACGCCGGCCGCCCATCCGGATAGGCGAAGCCCAAAGCATAGATGACCACGTCGACTTGGGCCTGATCGACCAGCCAGCCGACGACGCTGCGAGTCATCTTGACCGCGTAAGGGAAGTTGAGGTTGCTGGGGTTTTCGAAGTTGTCCTGCTGGGTGTGGTAGTAGGGATTGCTCCAGACCTCCCCCTCGATCAGCAGGCAGGCCTGGAATCCCTCGGCCTCGAACGGGGCGTGGTCGCTGTAGGGTTCGTCGCCGCCGATGGTGTAGGTCAGCCCGCTCCCGTACAGACCGATAGCGGTGCCCAGAGTGGTCTTGATGGGATTGGAAGCGGTGCGGCCGTAGACATTCGCGTGATTGGTGTTGGGATCGTAGGCGACCATGTCGGCTGCGATCATGCCCCGGATGTTGTCGGAGAGGTGCCGATCCACATAGTCGTTGCTGCCGATCAGACCGTCCTCCTCCATGTCGAACGCGATGAACCGAATGGTGTAGGCGGAGTCATATTGGGAAAGGATGCGGGCGGCTTCGAGCACCAGGGCCACCCCGCTGGCGTTGTCGTCGGCTCCGGGGTTGTTCACCGAGTCGTAGTGGCCCCCGATGATGTAAATCTGGGTGGGGTAAGTCGTGCCCAGTTTGGTGGCGATCACATTCTCGCCCGTATATTCCAGGTAGGTGAACGTCTCATAGACGGTCGGCAGTCCGTAGCTCTCAAACAGGGCCCTGATGTTGTCGCGGGCCGGATCATGCTGGGCCCCGGTTTTCCCCCGGCTGTTGCCGGTGTGGGTGTAAAGCCAGGTGTTCATGAAGTCGTAGTAGCTCGCCTGACTGACTTCATCCGCGGCGGCCTGACCCGCGTCCGACGCCGGCGCCGGACTCACCCACACCCCGACGATACCCACCACTACCGCCAGCACGACTTTTCCCGACACGTGTTTTGCTTTCACTTGGCCGTCCCTCCTGTGTAAGCTGTCTATGTGACCAGGAATTTGCCTTTTGTTCCTCTTGTGCCTCAAGGGTGCCGGACGGCCACCCACGGCCTCCGATAACCCCAATCCAGTGTACCGGAACCACGGGTCGCGTTGCAAGGAACAACCCGGTGAACAGGACGGGATGCGACGGGTGCGTTGAATCCACCATTAACAATATAAATCACCACCGTAATCGGTCATCTTGCCGCGACCTTGTTCTCGAGTTTCGCGGGTGCTATGGTCACGGCGTCCGCGTGCCGCCGGCGTTGGAATAGCGTTTGAACCGGAGTCAAGTCCCATACGATGGTTGTTGTTTGAAAGTCGGATCGCGCTGCTGACCGCCTTGGGGCTCGTGGAATTCGTCCTGCTCTGGATCTGGGCCCGCCGGCGCACGCGCCGCACCCGGCGACGAGCGGGGGTGGGCCTGGTCGTCGCCGGCCTGCTCTTGTCAGTTCAGGCTTTGGTGGTCACCGATCGAGAAAAGATCATGGCCATTTGCCGGGAAATGGCCTGCGCCGTCGAGGAAGGTGCCGTAGACCAGGTAGGCCGACACGTCGCGTCGGACTTTGCCGCCGGCGGTGTGGATCGTGCGGGACTGCTGGCCGGGCTGACCCGCATGCTCACCCATGTTCATATCGAGGAGCCGCGTCTGAGCGATTTTGAGGTGCTCGTCACGGGAAACGAGGCCCAGGTCACCTTTCAGGCCCGGTGCCGGGTGGCGTCCGCCGAATTGGTCGAAGGCGGTATAATCTCTCGTTGGGAACTGACCTTCCGTCGCGTGGGCGACCGTTGGCAGGTCGTTGCCATCCAACCCCTGCCCACGCTTGGGTTTCCCTTTCAGAACTTGGGCGAAGTACTGCGGGTGCGCTGATGTAGTTGGTCAGACTCAATGCGTCTCTTGGAATCCGAACCGCGCCCGTAAGGAAGCGGTCGTACCGGGCTGGACCCTATCCGCTCCCTGACGGTCGCGGTTCGGATAAGATGCGACCAGCGTGACCAACCATACCAAGATCAGCCCAGCCCGGCGATGTCCGCCGCGGTAATCCGGCTCGACGGCTTATCCAGCTTGCGACTCAGCCAAGACATGACGTCGGGAGTATAGGGCAAGCGGCCGGTCTTGATGACGTCCATCATGCGTGCGTCGCGGCGGATCCGCTCGGCCTGTTTGCGGACTGCGTTCACCTGCTTCTGGGCTGCGGCGTCCTTCTGTCTCGTGTCCAATCGGTCCCTGCGATGCCCCATCATTTCGCTCCTGCTAACCTTCTTTCCCGGAAAGCGGGTATTGTGCCGCATCTTGCCACCCCGTCAACCTCCCCTGCGAAGGGGGCGTGTGGGGTATGAGATCTACCGAGACGCCGGGGCTTTCAAGATCGGCGGCTTGTCGTGCTCCTGCTCGGTCTTGGAGAGCTCGAGCTCCTCGAACAACACCGGCGGCGCGATGATGCTCGCCGGGGGAGAGGCCCCGCCCATGCCGAACACGATGTAGTTGTAGACCCGCGGCGTGTCGCCGGCCACGGCGATACGTTTGAGTTCCGCGACCCGTATGGGCCCGAACTCGCATCCGCGGAAGGGTTCCTCATGCCCGTCCTTAACGGAGACCTTGTAGGCCACGACCGGGTCACTGATGGCCGCGCCCTCCCCACGACCGGCGCTGGACATGAGCATACGCATCATCGCCTGGGGTCGGCCAACGTCGAGGCCCGTCGGGCTGAGCGACTTGATCCGCACGCCAAACTCGAGCCCCGCCGCCTGCGCCGCTTCGATCAAGGCGGCTTTCAGCTTGTCGGGCGCGACGCCGTTGTGGTCCTTGACGAACAGGCAGCCGACGCTCGCCTTCAGATCGCCGCCACCCGGGGGCCGGCGACCGTGCCCGGTGGAGCCGGAGAGCTTCTTGAGGGGCGACCGGGACAGGCACATCTTCTCGAGCTTGCCTTCCTTGACGACGTCGACGCGCTCGGCCGGCACGCCCTCATCGTCGTA
>JBGPAW010000400.1:0-3631 GCA_041480905.1 Phycisphaerae bacterium | reverse complement strand
GCCAGCACATGAAACAAATCGCGCGAGGCCGCCGGATCCAGGCTGGCGGTCGGTTCGTCAAGGACGATGACCTCCGGCTGCCCGGCGACGATGGAAGCCACCGCGACGCGCTGCTGCTCACCGCCGGAGAGCGTGGCCAAGCTGCGGTCGCGCAGGTGGGAGATCGACAGCAGCACCAGGGCCTCGTCACTGCGGCGGCGAATCTCCTCTCGCTCCACGCAGCGGTTCTCCAGACCGAAGGCAACTTCGTCACCCACGGTGAGCGTGGCGAAATGCGCCTCCGGGTTCTGCTGCACCAGCGCAATCGTCTGCGCGGTCCGGTGCAGGGGCTGGGTGGCGACGCTTTGGCCTTTGACCTGCACACGGCCGGTCGCTTCACCGGCCTGCCGCCCGAGCAGCAGCCCGCACATCGCCAGAGCCAAGGTGGTCTTCCCCGAACCGCTGGGCCCGGCGACGGTGACGAACTCACCGCGCGCGATGTGCAGCGAAACCTCACGCAGGGCCCACGAAGGCACTTCCGCGAACCGCCAGCCGAATCGGTCGAAGTGAATCATGGCGGCATGATCGTATCGTCCGGCGGGCTTGGAATCGCCGGTGGGTCTGCGAGGAGTTTCGGGTCGGCGCGGACGCCGACCACCCCGGCGCGGCCAAGGGCCGCGAGTAACCACCACCCCAACAGACCGGCCAATACGACCCCGCTGACGAAGGCAATACCAGCCAGGAGGGTTGCTCCGGCGACCACCGCCCGATGCCCGGGAAGCGAAGCCACGATCGGAAGCACCAAGACGTTGCTGGCCGACCCCACGCCTCCCGCCAGGACGTAGGTGATCGGGTGGTGGCGTCTTCCGAGCAAGAGCCAAACGGCGTCCACGCCGAGGCCGGCCAGGGCACAGTACAGCACGACCAGTAAGCCGTGGGGATTGCCGGACAGGAGTTCGACGGCCCCTTTGAGCAGGCCGGTGATAATGGCGGCACCGGGCTTGCGCACCAGTCCCACGGCCAGCACCAGCCAGAGCACATGAAGACCCGCTAGAAACTGCATGCCGCCGGGAAACCCGAGAGCCGCGTGCGCGGCGGCGCGGACCATGCTCATCGCCGCGCTGGTCACACCTCCCAAAGCCGCAAGAGCAGCCATGACCAGCAGCTCGTGCAGCGAGAAGAAATGAGCGCGGCGATGTCTCATGTTGACGTCAGGGGGAAGCGCTGCCGTGCCGCCCAAAAAACCGCCTGGCCGTGCGTCGGAAAACACGCGGGAATTCATCCCCACCGCGGCCGGATGCTGGTAACATTACGGCAGCGCGCCTGGCAAAGCAAGACGTCTTCTCGGTCGGACCGCTGGTCGGCTTGCGGATTGATGATTATGCCGGTGAATATTCTGACGGCTAACCGGGGAGAGGGTAAAACCAGTTTCTTGCGCGAATACGCGGCGTGCGCGGCTGGCCGCGGCCGGTCCGTCGGCGGGATCGCCTCCCCGGCGGTGTTCGAGCACGACCAACGTATCGGCTACGATTGGATCGACCTGCGTTCTGGCAGCCGGCGGAGATTGGCCCGGGTGGTCTCGCCGGAGGTCTCTGTCCCGTCGGTGGGAGTGTATCATTTTGACGACAGGGCCGTCGCCGAAGGAAACGCCGCGATCATCGCGGCGGTACGCGATGGGTTCGAGGTCATCGCCATCGACGAGGTTGGGCTGCTGGAGTTTCGCGGCGCGGGGTGGGCCCCGGCCTTGGAGTTCGCTTTGCGGGAAATCGGACCGGCGCAAGAACTGCTCGTTGCGGTTCGGCCGGCGTTGGTGGCTGAGTTGCCTGTGCGTTTCCCGTCGCCGCTGTGGGCGACGGTCCGGCGTGAAAGTCATTGCCGCGTTCGAGCTGGATCTGGAGACCGCCCCGCTGGGGACCGCGAGTCGCGCGGCGGAGCCCCTCGGTGATCACACCGTCTTGGGGATGACGGTCCGGCGTCTGGCCCGGTGCCGACGACTGGACGGAGTTTACGTAGTGGTCCCCTCCGGCCAGGAAGCGCGGGCCTCCTCCATGCTCGCACAGACTCCGGCACGAGTTCAAACGCACCAACTCGGGGTCGCCCCTCATGCCCGGCTGGTTCGGGTGGCCCGCAAGTGGTCGCTGGACGGTTGGCGCGGCGGCATCGGCGGAGTAACCGCCATGGACGAGTACACTCATCCCCGGCTTCTGGCAGGTCTGGCCCGGCAGGAGTCCGCCGACGCCGTGCTCTCCGTGCCGGCAGCGGCCCCGCTGATCGATCCCGACCTGGCCGACGCCATGATCGAGCACTTTAGCACCGTGGCCGAGGAGATGCGCATGACCTTCACGCCGGCCCCACCAGGGCTGGTGGGCACTCTCTTCCAAACCGGTCTTTTGCAGGAGCTCGCGGACCGGAACCTCCCGCCGGGGTGGACGATGAGCTACAAGTCGGATGCGCCGAGCATCGACCTGACCGCGCAGAAGTGCTGTTTCCAGGCCCCGGAGGCCCTTCGCCATGCCGCCGGTCGTATGATCGCCGACACGCGGATGTCGCTGGAGCGGATCCGGCGCTGTTGGGCGGAGCACCCCGATCCGGACTCGGAGACGGTGGGGCGCTGGTTGCTGACCCAGGAGACGGAGTACGTACCCGAACTCCCCCGCGAAGTGGAACTCGAGCTGACCACGGAAGACCAACTCGCGGAAACGATTCTGCGTCCGCGCGGGGCGTGCGTCGGGCGGCGCGGGCCGATCGATGTGGAGGTCGTCCGGCGCGTCGCCGCGGAATTGACCGCCTATGACGACGCGCTGGTGGTGCTGGGGGGTTCGGCGAGCCGCTGCTGCACCCGGCTTTCGAGGACGTCCTGCGCGTCTTACGCGACGCGGGCATCTACGGGATAGTTATACGAACCAACGGGATCGCCCTGACCGACGAGGCCGTCGAGAGCATCATCCGCCATCAGGTGGACGTGGTGAGTGTCACGCTGGACGCAGCCGGGCGAGACACGTACAAGAACGTCCACGGACGCGATACGCTCGAAGCGGTCATCGGCAACCTCGAGCGCCTGGTCCAGGCTCGCACGGGCCAACCGGTCGGCGGTCCGAACCGGCCGCCGGCGGTGGCTCCCTTGGTGGTGCCCGAGATGGTCAAGTGCCGCGAGACGCTGCCCGAGATGGAAGCCTTCTTCGATGGTTGGATTCGCAAGGTCGGCTGGGCGGTCCTGGTCGGATACAATCATTACGGCGGGCGGCTGGAGGACCGCTCCGTCATGGACATGAGCCCTCCGACGCGGACGGCGTGCCGCCGGCTTGGCACGCGGTGTCTGGTGACCGCCGATGCCGAGGTCCTGCTGTGCGACCAGGATTTCGCGGCCCAGCGACCCGTGGGGAAGCTGGGCGAGAAAACGCTCGGGAGCATCTGGCGCGGGTCGGTCTTTGCCGGTGCCCGCGAGGCCCATGCCCGCGGCCACTATGACCGGGTGCCGCTCTGCGGCACGTGTCAGGAGTGGCATCGACCCTAGTGCAGGTAGTCAGAAATGGGGCAACCTATCCCGATCCGAACCGCGACCGTAAGGGAGCGGACAGAGGGCAGTACTCACCAGCCGCTCCCTTACGGTCGCGGTTCGGATAAGATGCGAACCGCCCGATTAACTACCCTG
>JBGPAW010000399.1:0-3661 GCA_041480905.1 Phycisphaerae bacterium | reverse complement strand
CCGGAAAGGCGCGCTGCGGGAGATCGTACACTACGGCTTCGTCGAGTTCTTCGACGACATCATTGGGGCGCTGCTGTTCGGCATCATCCTGGGTGGTGCTGCGGATCGAAGAACATGTAGACCGAACTGAGGGAGCGGAGGCCGCGATCCACCAGACTCAGCCCGATCAGGCGCCGGCCCAGAGAATACCGGAACTCGAAGGTGGCCAGCGGCGAGGTGTACAGGAAGTCATGGAACTCTTCGGGGGAGCCGGTCATGGTGCCGTCGTGGCGGCTCTCCAAATAGCGGCGGAAGAGGTCAAGCTTCTCGGAGGTCGGCTCGGGCGGGCCGACTTCGACGGTGATGTCCTGATTCCGCCGCCAAACCCGGCGCATGGACTTGGAGGGCTGGAAGTCGTTCACCGGCACGCGAACCGCCCTGCACTCCTGACAACCCGGGCACACCGGCCGATAGATCACGGCCCCGTTTCGGCGAAACCCACGGTTCATCAGCGCTTCGTAAACGGCGGGGCTCAGCTCCGGGACTACCAAGTACTCGACCTGGTCCTCCCGGTCGGGCAGGTAGGGGCAGCGGCTGGGCGGCGAGACCGGCAGCTTCTCCTCGGCGAGAAACCGATCCACCAAGCGCTGCACCGTGATGGTTTGGGGATCGCCCATCGGTTCCGGCTCTCTTGGGCCTGTCTTGCCGCGGCCCGAGTCCTGAGCCCGCAGCCGCGGCGAGAATAAGCCACCACTGTCGCGGGGAGGCGGTGCAGTGTGTCACGCGGACCGCGTCTTACCCGCCTGCCGGCAGGCAGGTCCGAACCGCGACCGTCAGGGAGCGGCGCCAAGTCTAATACGCTACAGTAGTTGGCCGCCGGCACCGGGTCAAATGAGGGCCGAGCATCTGCGGCAAGAAAAAACCGGCGGTGCGGTTTCCTACTGGCCCCATATCCATTATGCTTCGTGGCTTAGCTTTGAGCCCACGGATGTCGCCGTCGCGGGACGGGCGGCTGTAACGTGGGCCATTCTGGTCAAGAAGAAGGTAGGCCGAAGATGCGTGCGATGCTGCTGTTGGCGGTACTGACGGTCGTGCCCACGGGATGGGCGGAGGAGAAAACGGAGAACAAACCCGCGGTCGATCCGGCCTTGCACCCCCGGGTGAAGATGGAGACCACCCTGGGGGACATCATTCTGGAACTCGATGCGGAGAAAGCTCCCGTCACGGTCCAGAATTTTCTCCAGTACGCGCAAGACAAGTACTACGAGGGCACGATTTTCCATCGGGTGATGGCCGGCTTCATGATCCAGGGCGGCGGGTACACCGCGGAGATGGACAAGAAGGACGCGGGTCTGCGCCCGCCGATCAAGAACGAATGGCGCAACGGGCTCAAAAACGCCCGCGGGACGATCTCGATGGCCCGCATGGGCGGCAATCCCGACTCCGCCACTTCGCAGTTTTTCATTAACGTCGTCGACAATGCCCAACTCGATCGGCCCCAACAGGACGGCGCCGCCTATGCCGTGTTCGGCAAGGTCGTCGAGGGCATGGACGTGGTAGACAAGATCAAAGACACCGAGGTGGCTGAGCATCCCAAGCTGGCGATGGGCAAGGTCGCGCCGGTCACTCCGGTCATCATCAAAGCGGTCACCCTGCTGGACGGGATGACCCTGGACCAAGTTACCGCGGCGGGCAAGAAGCTCGAGGAGGCGGCGGCGATGGCGAAAGCCGAACTGGCCAAGGCGTTTCAAAGCGTACTGAGCGACGGGCACGATATAGAGGGAAAGAAGCTCGAATCGACCGCCTCCGGCCTGATGTACCTGGTTCTCAAAGAGGGCACCGGCTCCTCGCCGCAGCCCACTGACAAGGTCGAAGTCCACTACACCGGCTGGCTCATGGACGGCACGAAGTTCGACAGCTCGGTGGATCGTGGAAAGGCGACGAAGTTCGGTCTCAACCAGGTGATTCCCGGTTGGACGGAAGGCGTCGGCATGATGAAAGTCGGCGAGAAACGCAAGCTGTTCATTCCCTACCAGTTGGCCTACGGTGAGGCCGGCCGCCCGCCGACCATTCCGCCCAAGGCCATGTTGGTGTTCGACGTGGAACTGCTGGGGATCAACAACTGACCCGGTGCTTCAGCCGGGAGACAGGCTCATCCGAACCGCGACCGTCAGGGAGCGGCCCTGATCCGAACCGCGACCGTCAGGGAGCGGACAAGGCGATCGCGTGGGAAACGAGGACGTTCAGCCAACGCCCGCCCCTGCGACCCACTTGAGCATCCACATGCACACCAGCCCGGCGTAGGTGCCCAGCACGTAGCCGGCGATGGCCAGCAGCACGCCGACGGCGGCCAGCGCAGGATGGAATGCGGCGGCCACCACCGGCGCACTCGCTGCCCCGCCGATGTTGGCCATCGAACCCACCGCCACGAAGAACGCCGGGGCGCGGATCAGCCGGGCCACCCCGAACAACACCGCTACGTGACAAGCCATCCAGATGCAGGCCATCAGGATCAGGGCCGGGTTCTCCGTGATCCGCCTGAAGCTGGCCCCGGCCCCGATGCAGGCGACCAGCAGGTTGATCATCACCGTACCCAGCTTGGACGCTCCCGCGCCTTCGAGATTGCGGGCCGGCGTGAATGACAACCCCACGCCAAGGGTGGTCACGATCAGGTATTTCCACATGGCGGCAGGGCAGACGTCCTGAACGTTCGGAAACCGCCTCACCAACGCGGCGTTCAGTGCTTCGCCGGTCGCGTAGCTGGCCCAACTGCCCACAAACCCCAAGGCCAAAATGATGATGAGGTCGCCGGTGCTCGGCACGCGCGTGACCCGTGCGTGGAACTCCGTCATGCGACGCTGCAACTCACCGATGGCGCTGGTGTCAGCCCCACTCCACCGGTCGATCGCGTGCTGGTGCCCGGAGCCGTACAGCAGAATGCCCATCCACACGTAGGCGACAAGCACGTCGGGGATGACCATCATGGTCATCATGGTGTCGGAGGCCCCGGCCGCCCGCCCCACCGCGACGAAATTGGCCGCCCCGCCAATCCAACTTCCCGACAACGCCGCCATACCTTGCCAGGCGTCGGGCGGCAGCCAAGGTCGGCAGATGATCAGCGCGATCGGTCCGCCGATCATCACGCCGGCCGTGCCGGCCAGAAAGGTGATAACCGCCTTGGACCCCAGACGCACAATCCCCGGAACATCCAGCGACAAAACCAGGAACAGTAGACTCGCCGGCAGAATGAAATCCTTGACCCAGTCGTACAGCGGCGACCTGTCCGGGATCACCCGCAGGGTCGTCAGCAGGGTCGGCACGAAGTAGCAGAACAGCAGGGTGGGCACGACCTTGAACAGGCGCCCGCCGACCGGGCGACCCGCCGACCAGAAAATGATGCCAAACACGCCGAGAAGAACGGCCAGGACGCCGGCGGGGTCTTGGATCAGTGGTTCGGCGGAGGCCGTCGCAGCCGCTTGGGCATACATGGCGCACTCATAATCCAATCACGGAAGATCGTCCAGTCTTTGGGCTGGTCCGAACCCTGAATCTGCTCTCCCCGTGGGGAGAGGGCAGGGTGAGGGCTTCAGGGAGGGCGAGGCTCCCGCCGAGCCGCGGTAGGGTGCGTCATCGACGCACCCTCCGGCCGAACAATCTACTGCTCTGAAAAACCACCTCCTGG
>JBGPAW010000398.1:0-3668 GCA_041480905.1 Phycisphaerae bacterium | reverse complement strand
GGTTATGCGCCACGTCGGGCAACATCCCCGGCGTGGCATAACCGCTGACGTGCCCCGTGACCTCCGCGTGATAGATTTCATCCCGCACGTGAACCAACCGGCCGTCGGAGGCGTCCACGAAGAAGGTGTAGGCCTCAGGCCCTCCCCATAGGGTCCGGCTCCCGGTGAATTTCCAGGTCCGCACGGCGGGATGGCTTTCGGGCTCTTCTCCGCCGTAGAAAACCACCATTTCCGGAACCGACCAATCCGTCAAAGCGGTATAGGGCCGCAGGTGGCGCACACTCGCCTGCGCGGTCGCGGCATCGACGCTGTCCCCGCGGAAGCCGCTTGCCGGAGGCCGGGCCAACTTCGCTGCAACATACACCACTCGGTCGGGCGCCCCGTTCAGCACCACCAAGCGGGCCAGCCCGTTCTCCACCGGCAGCCCATCCATGAACTGCCGATAGGCGAGCACGGTGAACCGACCCCCATGAACGGCGTCGCTCCGGTCCAAATGCAAGTCCGGGGCCGGAACTCCCAGCGTGCCGGCAAACTCGGTCTGCCACCTCTCCGCCGCGTCCGCCGGCGTCGCCCCAGCCGTCATCGGTTTCCCATAGACCGCCCAGACGTGCCCACCGGCGGTGTACACTTGGACCCCTTCGTATACCTCCTGCCAGGGTCGCGCTGCTGGGGCCGGCGCCTCGTCAGCCGAGTCCTGCGCTCCTGCGGTGCCCCCCGCGATGTTCTTCGCCCCACCGGCGCCCGCCGTCACTTCTTCAAACCCGGGTGACTGCGGCTGCCCATACCCCGATACCAGACCCGATGAAATCGCCCACAGAAATACCAACCCTGATCTGACCGTCTTGCGCTTGGGAAGCGTCATGATTCCTCTCCGTTAGCCAAAAGAAAAAGGACACGCTTGGGTTTCCTGTTGTGCTCCGACCACCCTGATCCACGGAGCGCCAGGGAGGGCGAGGCTCCTGCCGAGCCGTGCCTCGCCCTTCCGCGATGGCGATGACCTACAGACAACGGGCCTCTCCTCACGTCCTCTGCGAGTTATTCTGACGGACTCTCCGATAGCTTACACGAAACGGACGTGGTTTTGATAGTCCCGACGAGTTCCTACAACATTCCACGTCCGACGTGGAAGATTCTTGGTTGCTTGCCGTCATATTATTGCGGTATTATTATTCTGAGCATGGCCGATGTGTGGGCGGACATTCGGATGCGGGCAGCCGAGACCCTGGGACAGCGCGTCCGGCGCCGCCGCAAGCAACTCCATCTCAGCCAGATCGAGCTCTCCCGGCGGGCCCGCATGAACCAAGGCTATCTTTCGGAGATTGAACGAGATCGTCGCCAACCCAAACGGCACGTGGTCGAGGCGCTGGCGCTGGCGTTGGACCTCCCCCCGGCCGTGCTCATCGGTGCCGGAACCGACCACGACGCTCCCCAACCTTACGAAGGGGCCCGACTCCCCCTGTTCGGCTCGATCCCCGCCGGTCCGCCGGCGGAATCCCAGGAGCAATTCGAGATCATTCCCGTCCTGCGGCACCTCTGGGCCGCGGATCGCTACTGCCTGCGGTTGGCCTTCGACAGCATGGAACCGACCCTCAAACCCGGCGACATCGTCCTGGTACAGTACCGCCCCGACGTGAACCCCGAGCACGTCCAAGGGAAGATTTGTGCCTGTCTGGTCGACGGCCAGCCCACGCTCAAGCGCGTGAGCGTCGGCGTGCAGGGCGGGAACCGCATCATCATCCTCCGCGGCGATAACCCGGCTGCGCCTCCTCTTGTGGTGGATGAAACTCGCGATTTCAGCATCCAAGGTGTTGTCCTAACCCTCGTCAGCCGCGAACTTTAAGTCTATTTTCAAATAATATTGAAGATATATTGAAATTTGTCTTGACAATAAATCCGTTGGGATGTATGTTAGGCATGTGTTAGGTATCACCACGGGTCTTGGGGACGCTTAAGGGGGATCGTCGGTCTGGTTCAGGAACCCCCCGGGACGGACCCGTGGGAGAAACCGGGACCACGGAAGGTAAGGCCCAGCCCGTGTGGGCCGAGCCAAGGGGGACGGCCAAGATGTTCGAGGGGGGGACGACTACCGGGGTCAACGCCGGGGGCACGCTCATTGAGTGCGTCAGAACCTTGGCGCCCATTCGCCCCTCGCCACGCGTGGCCGAGGTCGCCATGAAGTTTGGCGTGACCGGGTCGGCGGCCCCCCGACGGGTGCTGGAGCCGTTGTCCGTCCCGCTGGTGCCGGGGCAGATCATTGCCTTCGTGGGGCCGTCGGGTAGCGGCAAATCATCGGCCTTGGCCCAGATCGAGACCCAATATGCCGGTGGTCACAACGTGCAACGAGTATCCCTCCCGCCGGACCGTGCCCTGGTGGACTGCGTTACGCCGCACACCTCGCTCACCGACGCTCTGTCCCTGCTGACCGCCTGCGCCCTGGGCGAAGCCCCGCTGTGGTTGCGGCGTTACGACGAGTTGTCCGAAGGGGAGAAGTTCCGCGCCCGCCTGGCCAAGGCCATCGGACTTCATGCCCGCGGTCCTGCCGCAGCGCCGTTGTTGTGCGATGAGTTTTGCACCGGCTTGCACCGGCGGGCGGCGAAGGCCATCGCCTATAACCTCCGCAAGCTGGTGACGCGGCGCGGTCTCTGTGTGGTGTTGGCCACCAGCCACGAAGACGTCCTGCCCGATCTCCAGCCGGACGCGACGGTTCACCTTCGCGGCGATGGCAGCCACCGCGTCACCCGCCAGGTCCCGCGTCGCCGTCCGATCAGCTTCTGGCGTGGGCTGGTCGTCGAGCCGGGGTGCAAGCGCGATTATCAAGACTTCGCCACCATGCACTATCGAACGACCGACGAACTCGGGTTCGTGGACAAGGTGTTCGTACTGCGGGAGCGGGCCGGCGGGGAGCCTCTGGGTATCGTGGTTTACTCCCATGGGCCGATGGAACTGGCCCTGCGGAACCAAGCCACTCAGAAGCGCTTTTGTCGAAATCCTGCCCTGCTGAATCGGGAAGTGCGGATCCTGCGGCGGCTGGTGATTCATCCCGACGTGCGCGGGTGTGGATTGGGCTACCGCCTGGTGCGAAGGACTTTGCCGCTGGTCGGGACGCGCTACGTCGAGTGCCTGGCCGCCATGGGCGCGGTCAACCCCGTGTTTGAGATGGCCGGCATGCAACGCATCGGCTTATGTTCGGCGCCGCGGGAACAGGCTGAAGCCTTGGAGGCCTTGCGGGCCTTGGACGTCGATCCGTTCGCGCCCGACTTCGAGTCGCAGGTCTGTCGCAGCCCGCGGTTGCGGAGCATCGTGGCCCGGCTCGTTTTCCAATGGTATCGCGCTACCACCGGCGGCGGAGAACACCGGGTCCGCCGGCAGTCGCCGCAATTCCTGGCGCAGGTCTTCCGCAGCCTGGTGGGGTCGAGACCGGTGTACTACCTGTGGGAACGGAAGAGGTGAAGAAGAAGGCAAGAGGCAACGAGGCAACCAGGCAAAAGGCGAGGGGCGACTCGGAACTCGGAACTACTCTGGCTGGAAGCTGAGGCTGATAGCTGACAGCTTGTTTACGGTCTTCGCTTCCTTCCCTCCTCTCCCGCAGCGGTTCGGCCCGGAGTGGTTTCAGCTCCGGGTCGAACCGCCCCGCCGCCGGAGCCGAGGAGGCGCAATGAAGGCGAGAT
>JBGPAW010000397.1:0-3668 GCA_041480905.1 Phycisphaerae bacterium | reverse complement strand
GCTAATGTTGGACAGCGCAAGTGCATAAGAAGCAAGCTCCTGACCGTTCAGGCGTGGTCAGAGTGTCCAACATAACTTGCTCCCATTAGTCCCAAGACAAGCGAGGGCCGTTCTCTCCGCGCATGAGAAAAGGCCTTTGTCCCGCGGTATACTGTAGTTTTGCCGACGACAGTAGCGCGTGGCAAGGAGGCCTTTTCAAGTGAAGCATGTTACCCGCACTCACCGTAACCCGCAACCGTCCCGTACCTCCCGTATTTCGCATGGTTCGCGAGCCCAAGGAACTCATCGGCGCCCGCGGACCCGAACGCGGCGACCTCGAACCCACCGAGTTCCGCGGCATCAAGCCCAGCCCTTGCTTTGGCCGGAGGATGGAGCCTATCGCCCGGTCTTCCGTAACCGCCAGGTCCGCCTGCACGTCCAACAGCGCGGCCAGACCACGCCCTACGGTGGCCTGGCTTTGGCCCACGACCTGGCCATGCGCCTGCAACTCGACCGCGAGATCAACCGGGCGCTCCCGTTGCTCAAGCTGAAGCTGCCTTACTTCGAGTCCGACCACTTCCTCACTCACGTGTACAACCAATACGTCGGCGGTGCCTGTATCGAGGATATCAGCAACTTGCAGCACAGCGCGGCCATCAAAGGCCTGCTGGGGGCCTGCCGCATCCCCGACCCCTCCACCGCCGGAGATTTCCTCCGCCGCTTTCAGCCGGAACACCTCCAGGCCGTTCAACGGGTCATCGACCAAGCCCGCGAAAAGGTCTGGAGCCGACTGCCCCGCTCGCGCCGACGCGTGGCCACCATCGACCTGGACTCCACCATCAAGCCGGTCTACGGCGAGTGCAAGCAAGGGGCGGCCTTCTCCTACAACGGTCAGTGGTCCTACCACCCGCTGCTGATCACCCTGGCGGAGACCAACGAGCCGTTGCGGACCATTAACCGATCGGGCAATGCCGCCAGCGCCGACGGCGCTGCCGCCGCCCTGTTGGAAGTTCTGCCGATGGTTAAGCGGCACTTCGACACCGTCTATGTCCGCGGCGACAGCAAGTTCTACCAGAAGGGCATCCTGGCGGCCTGCGCCCGGCACGAGGCCCACTTCGCCCTGTGCATGGATGGCTACGCCGCCTTGCAGGAAAAGGCCTATTCTCTGCCCCCTTCGGAGTGGGAACCCTTCTCCGCGCATCGGGCGGACCAGGTCGCTCGCGCTGCGGCGGAGAAGAAGCGACGCCGCAAGCGTCGGCGCTGCCGCCCTCTCCGCGCTCGGCAACGCGGTTACGAGACGCTTACCACGGTCCAGCAGTGGGTTACTCAGTTCGACTACACCATCCCGCCCGGCGGGACGACCCTCGGCGCCGAGGTGGTCGGAAACACCTATCGCGTGGTGGTCAAGCAACAGGAAGTCGAGACCCACCAGGGACAGGAGTATCTCTTCAGCGAGTACCGCAACCGCTTCGTCATCACCGACATCCCGCCCGCCGAGATGGAGGCCGCCGAGTTGATCTGCTTCGCCTACGGCCGTTGCGATCAGGAGAACATCATCGAGCAGTTCAAGAACGGCATCGCCGCTTTGCGGATGCCCACCGGCGAACTCCTGGCCAATAGTGCCTTCCTCTTGGCCGGCCAGTTGGCTTGGGGCTTGCGCGCCTGGTTGTCGCTGTTGGCTTTGCCCAAGGAGACCACTCGCTGGGAGTGGAAGTGGTTCCGCCAAGCCTTCGTGTATGTCGCCGCCCGCGTCACCTGCGGCGCTCGACAGGCCCGTGTGTTTCTGGCCGATGGTCACCGCTTCGTGGAACATCTGCTCATCGCCGCCCAACGTTTGCAGTCGTTCGTCTTTGAACCCTCGCCGGCGTTGGAATTCCAGTAGTTCATCCGCAACGCGAGAGGTAGTGCACAACTCTCGGGCGCGGCGCGGAGAGTGCGCTCGCTTTCGAGGTTTTTGAACCCGCCGAGCCGGTCGCCCGCCGATCTGCTTCGTTCTGGTACACCATCCCGCCGCCGCGAACTCCTCCGCCGATCCGGTGCGCCCGACCACCGTAGAAAACCAAACCGCGCTCGCTTATTCTGGGGCTAGTTGGCCCACGCGCTTTCCTGGGGTTGCTTCGACCGCATCGCGATGAAACAAGTAGACGCCGTTAATATAAAGAGTATCCCGCAGTGTATTCTCGATTGGTATCTGTTTACCGTCCCGCCAGGGCACAAGCTGGAGCCCAAGTCGGTAGGATAGGGGCAAGATAGTCGGGATCACGGTGTTGGAGGAGGAGTCTGGCGGCGCGGAGGAAGTCGCAGCCGTTCTGCCGAGCGGTCTGACACAGGCTGGCCAGGATACTATGGGCGAGGGCCCCGGTTGGCGAACGATTGCCCGCCGAGAGTTTGCGGGAGATGACGGCCGGGCGCAAGGCCCGCTCGGCGGCGTTGTTGGTCGGTTCGACCGCCTGGTGATACAAGAAGGTGAACAGGTGCTCGCGATGTTTGATCATTCGCTGAGCGAGGCGGCGGTTATCCGGGTCGGCATACCGGCCGGTCAACAGTCGATCCATCCGGGCCTCGATCTTTCCGCAGGCCACGGCATATCCAGGTTCGCTCAACGGCCCCCGGCGGCGTTTCAGGGCGATGGCGTGGCGGAGAATATCCGCCGCCGCCCGCGAGAACCGCACCGCCCCGCGACTCTTAAGGGCCTCGACCGCCGACAAGTCCTTGAGCAAGTGGCCCAGACACTTCTGCTTGTCCACGTCGATCGGGTCATAGGCCAGGAAGCAATCGCTGACCAGCACGCCCGCGAACTGTCCCCCCAGAATCTCGCGGATGACCGCCTGACTACGATTTGTCCGAATGACATACAGCGTGACCGCCCGGTTGGTGAAGACCCACAGCCAGGCCGAGCGAGCGGAGATTCGCCAGCCGGTCTCATCGCCGTGGACCACCGGCGAGAGTCGCAGGAGCGTCACCAGGAAGCGATAGGTTCTTTGCCCCAGCCGGGCCAGACGTTGTCCGCCGCGGGCCAGGGTTCCGGGACAGGTACGCAGATGATAGTGCGTGCCGAAGAACTCCACGATCTTGCCGTAGGACAACCCCAGCCGGTGTTTCAAGTCGGCGGCCAGGGCCAGGGCGTTGGGGCCGAGTTGATTGGCCGCCGCCCCGCCGGCGTCGGAGGTCTGGTCCGGATGTCGCGAGCGAACCCGGCGGTGGCACCGCGGACAGTGACCGCTATGGGTCACATAACGGCGAACGGTCGGACGAACCTCGGGAAGGTCGGTGACGATTTGCTCGTGGGTTTGCAGGTCTTGCAGCGGCCCGCCACAGGAGGGACAGCGGTCCAGCGGCACGGAGATCGTCTCGGTGATCTCCGCCGGCGTAGGTGCCGGGCGATGGGCGGCCGGATGTCCCACGGGGCGTCCAGGCTGCTTGGGGTGGGGTTTGGGCTGATTGCGCGAGAAGGGCGCCGCCTGCCGCTTGGCCGCCCGGGTGGCTTCCAGCAGCAAAGACTCCAGTTCCCGCACGCGGGCTTCGAGTTTGGTAACGTACGCCTCGTGCCGGGCCTGGACCTGTTGCAGACGAGCTTCGAGTTCCGCGACACGCCGCTCCAGCTTCGCGCAACGAGCACAAGGCCTGCTCTGTTCCGACGGCTCCGCCATCACCAAGAACCATCGGCAAAATCAACAGAAATCAACCAG
>JBGPAW010000396.1:0-3672 GCA_041480905.1 Phycisphaerae bacterium | reverse complement strand
CCCGATCGATGGCGCGGACGATTGCCTCGCGTGTCGCCGGCGACGGGCCCAGCGACGACTCGTTCGATGCGAGCCCATGGTCGTCGTCTTCAGCGGCCCTGCCTGGCACATACGGGTCCAGCTCCAGGGCTGCCTTGCGCGGGAAACCCTCACGCCCTTTGCTCTTGCTGAGCACTCCGCGCAGATAGGCGTCCAACAACCGGTGAATCGTCAGGTCCGGATAGCGCCGGATCGGTGAGGTGAAGTGTACGTAGTCCTCGGACGCCAGCGCAAAGTGCCCGATCGGGCGGGGCGAATAGACCGCCTGAGACAGCGAACGCAGGACGGCCAAGTTGACTGCGAATTCCAGGGGACGACCCGCGGCCTCACGCAGCAGCCTCTGCAAGCTCCGGCGGTCCGCCGTCTTGAGGGCCGCTAGCCCCAGAACCTTGAGAAAACGCCCCAAGGACTCCACGGCGCTTGCGTCCGGCTCCGGATGGACGCGGCGCAAGTTGGGCACGCCGAGTCTGGCCAACAGCCGCGCGACCGCTTCGTTCGCCTCGACCATGAACATCTCGATCATCGTGTGGGAGAAGCTGGTGTCCTCCGGCCTTACCCCCACCACCTGCCCTTCGGCGTCCAGCACTACCTCGACTTCCGGCAAGGTGAGCACGAGCATGCCTTCGCGGATGCGACGCTCCCGTATGACCTTCGCCAGGCGCTCCATCTCCCGCAGCAGCGCAACCACCCGCGGATCGTAGTCGGCGCCGCGACCTTCGAGGATGGCCGTGGCCTCCCGGTAACTAAGTCGCTTGGCCGACTGGATGACGCTGTTGGCAAACCGCGTAGAGACCACGCGCCCTTTCCGGTCGTACGTGATGAACGCGCTCTTGGTCAGCCGCGGCTGGCCTTCCTGCAAGCTGCACAGGCCGTTGGAGAGGATCTCCGGCAGCATGGGGATGACATGGTTGGGGAAGTAGACGCTGTTGGAGCGCTCGCGGGCACATTGGTCCAGCACGCTCCCCTCCGCCACGAACTGAGCCACGTCCGCGATGTGGACGCCCAGTTCGACCCGATCGTTCCGCAGGCCGGTCAGGGAGATGGCGTCGTCGAAATCGCGCGCGTCGTCCGGGTCGATGGTGATCACCGTTAGCGCCCGCAGGTCCTCCCGACCGGCCCGCGAGGCGTGCGGGTCGTGCTCGGCCACCACTCGCCGTGCTTCCCCCAGCACCTCCTCGGGAAACGTGGTCGGGAGCCCATGCTGGCGAATGACGCTCATGAGCTCGACGCCCGGGGCTCCGCGCTGCCCGAGCACTTCGACGATGACGCCTCGGGCTTCGTGACCGGGCGAGGGATACTCGCTGATCTCCACCACGACCTGGTCGTCCGCGCGGGCCCCTTTGGCGCTCACGTCGCCGACGAAGATGGGGGCGTGAAAAGTGTTTCCGTCCGGGCGGACAAACCACTGCCCCAAGCCGCGCTGGAGTTGCCCCACGAAACGCCGGTCGCTGCGGGCGATGATCTCGACGATCCGTCCCTCGTAGAGCATTTTCCCGGCGCGCTTCCCGCGCTTCCGCACCGTTGCATGCACGATGTCCCCGGTCATGGCCCCTTGGGTTTGGCCCTCGGGAACGTACAGATCGCCGTGCAAGTGCGGCGTATCGGGGATGACGAACCCAAAGCCGCGCGGGTTCGAGCGGAAAGTGCCGAAGATCTTGCCGCTCGGTTCGGGCAGGGTCAGCGCCTGCCGCGCCCCGAGCACCACACGCCCGCACTTCATCAACGCTTTGACCGCGTCGTGGAAATCCCCATACTCGGCTTCGCCGACACCCATGGCCTCGGCGAGGGCGTGAACCTGCTGTGGGCGGTGCTCGGCGCTGGCCACGAACTTCAGAATGCGTTGCGCTAGCCGTTCCGAAGACATCTCTACTCGCCGGACACCCGCCGCAAGCCTATCGGACTCGTCTGATCCTAAAAGGATCGCCCACGCTTAGCAAACTTCCTTGCGGCGCGGGCCATCCTGCCCTGCGCATCCTTTGCGCGAAACCGCGTTCAAGATTTTTCCATCACCGGGTCGATAGAAGCGCACGCATCCCGGGTGGAACTCGGGGGAAGTCCTTCTTCATCACGCGGCCCAACGGACCGTTCCGCGGACCGGGCAGGAGGCCTGGCTCCTCCAATGTCCTGGTCCGTGGGCCGAGGAGTCCGTTATGGCCGCTGTCCCCTCCCTGCTGGAGCAGTACCTGGAACCCCTGCTGACCGGCAATCGCCAGGCCTGCCGCGACCTCATCACCCGACAGTTGCAGAAGCGCCCGTCGGCCGAGCAACTGCTCCATCAGGTCGTCTGGCCGGCCCTGGAGCGGGTCGATCGGCTGTACCGTGCCCACCGCATCAACTCAGCCACGGAGCACATGGCCGTCCGCATCAACCGCTGTGTGGCGACCCGCCTCCAGACCGCCTTGGACTACCTCCCCCCGAACCATCGCCGCATCCTGATCGCCAGTGCCGCCGGCGAAATGGAGGAGATCGGCGGGCAAGTCGTAGCCGACCTCTTCGAATCCCGTGGTTGGGAGGTGTACTTCATCGGCGGCGGAGTGCCCAATGACGAAGTGCTGTCTCTGGTCGGACAACTACGCCCCGAAATCCTCTTGATCTGCGGCACGCAACCGCAGGGGGCGCCGGGCGTGCGGGCCCTGATCGACCTCATCCGTGACGTCGGCTCCAACCCCACCATGAACGTGCTGGTGACCGCGGGCGTCTTCAACCGGGCCGAAGGCCTGTGGAAGGAAGTCAACGCCGACCTGTTCGCCGAGACGCCGGAGGAGGCTATCCGCCTGGCCGAGTCCGCTGCGCCGCGCAAACCGGAAATCCGCGTCCCCGGCGCCCCGAAGAAGCGTCGCCGCCGCCGGTCGCCCGCGCTTCTCGCCCCTGCCGCAACGGAGTGATTCTCCGAACCGCGACCGTGAGGAAGCGGTCTTCTGACCATCCGAGCCGCGACCGTGAGGAAGCGGCCTTCGAGTCTTGAGCATCCGAGCCGCGACCGGGAGGAAGCGGTCTTCTGACCATCCGAGCCGCGACCGGGAGGAAGCGGCCTTCGAGTCTTGAGCATCCGAGCTGCGATCGTCAGGGAGCAGGCCTCCCCACATTTCTCACCAGCCAAAGACATGTCTGGGACCCAAGCTGTGCCCTGAAAGGGTACACTATATCAGCCCAGGGCGAAGCCCTGGGAAGCGAAGCCTCATCTCGTCCCTCAAGCCCTGAAAGGGCGGGATAAACGACTCTTTTTGTTCGTGTATTGGTGGTTACGGGCAGACGGTCTTCCCGGACCGAGCCTAATGGACCGCCTCAACTGCTTCGGCTGACGGGTATGGCCGGAGATTTTGGCAAGCCGGGAGGGCGAGGCTCCTGCCGAGCCGTGCATTCGGCTCGCCGGGGAGCTCGCCCCACTGCTGTTAACATCTCACCGTGACGCCGGGACAGCGGGCGCGCCGTAGGCACGGGTTGAGAATAGCCCAGCGATTCATCGCTGGAACCACCTCACGCGAGACCGATGGAGTCCCGGAGGGACGACTGAACCGGGACGGCGGCGTTCGTGGTCGGAGATATTCCTTCTGCCGTCCCTCCGGGACTCCTGCGCGGGTGGGGCCTGGTGTTTCCCAGCGTTGAAACGCTGGGCTACTCCCGATTGTCCCT
>JBGPAW010000395.1:0-3675 GCA_041480905.1 Phycisphaerae bacterium | reverse complement strand
CGCCAGTCGCCGCGGTGGCTATAGAGAGCGTGCACCAGCTCGTGTCGTCCCCAATCCTGACTATGTTGATCCAGATAGCCGCTTCGCACGCCCGGTGTATAGAGGAGGGTCAGCCGGACCTCGTTGTCGGAAGGCTTGTCCGACCCGTACTTGCAGTCATCCAGCACGGACACGCCGTACTCGCCCGTCGCGTCGGTGAGGTCGAACCATTCGTGACTGGGCACTTCATACTTGGTCGGTTCGTTGTTTCCGCGCTCGATGGTTCCCAACCCTAAGTTGTAGACCGCCTTCGGATTGGACACGGTGAGCGGGAAGGACGCCTTGAGTGCGCACTCCGCGGATTGCCAGTCGATGTCGGAGGCGAACTCGATACGACGGCCCGCATCCCCGCGCGACAGGCGGATGCGCTGTCGAAAAATGGAGTCGCGCCCCTGTCGCTCGATCTCGACCGCGACGCGCACCGGCCCGTTCTCGATGATGCGGGCCTGCACCGGTCCCGAGACGGCATCCATCGGGGTCTTCTGCCGATCGTACCAATCCATGTTCCACGCCGGCCAGTTTTGCGGCTTCTCGCGAGTAAACACGAGCCGGGCGGGGGCGGCGAGCATCTCGCGACCGCCGGCGTCCTTGTCGACGATGCTCGCCACGTCACCGTTGTCGTCGATGTTGACCACGTAATGCTCATTCTCAAGCCGGCGCTGCTCAACCCGAAGCGACGGATCGTCGCGCACCGCGCCCTGGGCGGGTTGCACGTCATAGACGGACCACGACAGCGGAGGGGTCTTGGCCAGGAACGCGATGCGAAGCTCGTGCTCGCGCGATTCGAGAATCTGCGTCGGCACTGGGCTGCCCTGTGGGTCGTAGACCGTCACCGCGGAGGGCGCATGGTCTTCGTAAGAGACGCCGGCTTCCACCACGTCCTCGCGCGTGATGGACAGCGGGTTATAAACCACGAGCGGCACACCCCGCACACGCGTGTCCATCGCACGGACGATCGCGCCGACCGAATCATTCAGCACGCTCACGAATCCATTCATGCCCACCAGCTCGTCGTTCCAGGCAAAGGTGTAGGCACGCGCGAGGCTCGTGCCGGGCAGGATGTCGTGCATCTGGCTCGCCAACACGCGGACCCACGAGCGGTTGATCTTCTCCCGTGGGTACGGGGCGCCGCCAAGCCAATCGGCGGTCACCGCGGCGCGCTCCGCGGCATCGGCCAGAATCTCGTTCTTGCGATTCCAGCGTTTCATGTACGCTTGCGACGTCAACGTACCCGCGGAATGTTCGGTCAGCAGCAGGTCTCCTTTGTACCGGGGCAGCTTGACTCTCTGCTCCGGAGTGATGTCTTTGAACAACTGATCCGACGAAACCAGGGCCACCTTGATTCGACCATCGGCGTTGCCCACGCTCGCCAGATAGTTCTGCACGTCCTGTTCACGCGGCGCGCCGCCCTGGTCGCCGACGCCGTAATAGTGGAAATCCGCCCAAACACCGTATTTGCGACCATTGTCGTCCACACGGTCCGCCCATTCCGGGTTGAGGTCCACGCGACCCTGGATGGCACTGGAATACGATCCAGGGTCAAACGCAGCGAGAACGGAGTTCCCATCCGGCCCCTCCCAGACCCCGATCTTGAACGGGATGCCCTTCGCTGAGCCCCAGGTAAGCTTCTGGGTGGAGAATCCCTTGAGTCCGCAGTGCGCCCAAACGGACGGAAGCGAGGCAGGAAAACCGAAGCAGTCCGGCAGCATGTAATCCACGCTTTCCTTGCCGAACTCGCGCCGAAAGAAATCATTGCCATAGAGCACATGCCGGATGATCGCCTCGGCCGATGGCACGTTGACGTCACCCTCGTCCACAGACGACCCCGACACAAACCACCGGCCGTCGGCAATGTACTTTTTCAGCCGTTCAAATTTCTCGGGGTAGTATTCCTTCATCATCTCATAGCGCACCGAGCCGGTGAAGTTAAAGACGTACCCCGGAAAACTCTCGAACCGCGAAAAGTTCTGGTCGAGCGTGTCGCGGATGAACCGATCAATCGTCGTGCAAAAATCCCAGCGCCATTGGGTGTCAAGATGGGCGTATCCGACGCAGTAAAGCACCTTGTCCTTCGAAAGATCGAACATCGGTGCTTCGCCCCGCAACGGTGCAACACTCGCAAAAGTCGCAAGTACAACACCGATGCGGCAGAGGTTGCCCTGTTTTTCTCGCATGTCTACGCTCTCCCGGGCCGGCCACGCCGAATTCAATGACCATCCAGCCGGCGCAAGCCTGCATCAAGCAAACTCGCCGCCAGAATGACCAGGCCAAGTACAATTTTCTGCCAGAAATGCTCCACGTGCAACAGATTCAGGCTGTTGTTGAGCACGCCAATAATAAGGGCGCCAATCAGTGTGCCAGTCACGGTCCCTCGCCCGCCGAACAAACTCGTGCCCCCGACGACAACCGCCGCAATGACGTTCAGTTCCCACATCTCGCCCACTTTGGGATCACCGGCCATCAGCTTGGCGTCCTGAAGGAGGCCGGCCAAACCGCACAGCACACCGGTGAGGACGTACACCGCCAATTTCGTCGTACGCACGCGGATGCCCGCTAGATACGCCGCTTGTTCGTTGCTACCGACGGCGACGACGCTTCGCCCGAACACCGTCCGAGCGAAAAGCACAAGGAAGATGCCGTACCCGGCGAACATCACCAGCACCATCGTGGGGAGTCGCCGCCCCCAGAGATCCTCAAACACGAACCCACGGCCCCACCACATGAGCTCCATGGGCAGCTCGTACACGGGCCGGCCATCGCAAAGAATGAACGCCGCGCCCCGTGCCATGAGCATGGCCACCAGGGTCACAATAAACGGCGGAATGGCGAACCGAGAGATGATCGCCCCACTGAACCCGCCGGCAGCAGCGCCGACCAAAAGAGCACTGATGAAACCAGCACCCACCCGCAAAGCCGGCGAAGCATTCGGACATGCCTGCATGGTCAACGCGGCCACGACCCCGGTAAGTGCCACAACCGACCCTACCGACAGGTCGATGCCGCCGATCACAATTACAAAGGTCATCCCGAAGCCGATCAGGGCTTCCAGGGAGACCTGGCGCATCACGTTGACCAGGTTGTCGAGCTGAAGAAACTGCCCGCCGGTAAACAGGGTGGCGGCGACGACGAGCAAAACCAGGATCGCGGGCATGCGCCCGGCGATCAACACCCGCACCGCGATCGAAGGCGGTCTGGATCTCACGCCGTGTACTCTCCACGAGCACCCACCGCCAGCCGCATGATCGCCTCCTGCGGAACGTCTCGCCGAGCGTTCTCCAGAATACCCGCGAGCAGGCCGTCGCTCATGACCCCGATTCGATCGGCCATGCCGGTGGCCTCGGGCAGCTCGGACGTGATCAGCACGACGGCCGCACCGGCCGTCGCGATTCGGTTTAGCAGGCCGTAGATCTCCACCTTCGCTCCCACATCCACGCCGCGCGTCGGTTCGTCGAGAATGATGACGCGGTACCGCTTGTGGAGCCAACGCGCAAGCAACACTTTCTGTTGATTGCCGCCACTCAGTGTCGCGGTCATCACCCCGGGGTGGGCCGCCTGGATTTGTAGTTCATGCGTCTTCTCTCGGGTTATGGCTCGCTCCCGGCGAGGACTGACGAAGCCGCAACGCGATGCACTTTG
>JBGPAW010000394.1:0-3679 GCA_041480905.1 Phycisphaerae bacterium | reverse complement strand
CGTTCAACGCTGTGCCAACTACCGCAGCGACGGCACCTGCGACAAAGCCGGCAACCTCACGGACCAACCGAACCAATCGTCAATCGTCAATCGTCAATCGTCAATCGGGAGCGTCGGCGTTTCCCTCCCGCGGGTAGATGCGGCTGACAAGGTCACCGGGCGGGCGCTCTATACCGCGGACATCTCGCTGCCGAACATGGTCCACGGCAAAATCCTCGGTTCGCCCATTGCCCACGGCCGGATCAAGCGTATCGACACCTGCAAAGCCCAAGCCCTGCCGGGGGTGATCGCGGTCATTACCGGGGCGGATGTGCCGGACACTACCTATGGGGTGTCGCCCGCCCGCTACGACGAGCACGTGCTGGCCAAGGAGAGGGTCCGCCACGTCGGCGACCCGGTGGCGGCGGTGGCCGCGGTCGATGAGAGGACCGCCGAGAAAGCCCTGGCGTTGATCGAGGTCGAGTACGAGGAGTTACCCGCCGTTTTTGATCCCCGGGCGGCGGTTGCCGAAGGCGCTCCGCGATTGCACGAGCAGTATGAACGCAACATCTGCACGCACGTGGATCAGAGCTTCGGCGACGTGGAGCGGGCCTTTGCCGAATCGTACCACGTCCGCGAGGAAACGTTTACGGGAAACCACGTCTACCAGTCCCCGCTCGAACCGCACGCCGCCCTGGCCACTTGGGAGCACGACGGCACGCTCGTGCTGTACACCTCCACGCAGGTGCCGCACTACGTGCAGTACATGCTGGCCCACGTGCTGCACGTTCCGCTGGGTCGCATCCGCGTGATCCGTCCCGCCGTCGGCGGTGGTTTCGGCGGCAAGGCCGCCACTACCCCCCTCGATCTTTGCGCCGCGATTCTCAGCAAGCGGATCGGCCGGCCCGTCAAGATGGTCTATTCCCGCGAAGAGATGTTCCACTATGGCCGCGGGCGACATAAGCAGCACATGAAGTTCAAGCTCGGCGTGGATCGTGATGGGAGGATCAAGGCCTTCAAAAGCGAGATCTACTTGGATGGTGGCGCCTACACTTCGTTCGGTGTGGCCACGGCTTACTACGCCGGCAGCATGATGCCCACGCTGTACCATATTCCGAACTACAGGTACGACGGCTACCGGGTGATGACCAACAAGCCGGCCTGCGGGGCGATGCGCGGGCACGGCGTGCCCCAACCGCGGTTTGCGTTCGAGTGCTTGCTGAACATGTTGGCGGACGAACTGGGGATCGACCCGATTGAGATCCGCCGCCGCAACGCCATGACCCCCAACACCCGCACCGTGAACGATATGGACATCGGCAGTTGCGAGTTCCGCGCTACGCTCGACGCCGTCTGCGAAAAGAGCGGCTGGAACGAGAAATACCGCAAGTTCTCCAAAGAGGAAACCACGAGCCGCGGGCTTCAGCCTGCGCGGAGCAATATACGCAAAGGCATCGGCGTCGGCTGCGGCGGCTTTGTTTCCGGCGCGGGCTATTGCATCTACCGCGGCCAAGTCCAGCTTTCGCACGAGAAACCCCGTGAGCACTTCCAGAAGAAGTCGATCTTCCCGCATGCCAACGCCATCGTGAAAGTGAGCGAGGACGGGATGGCAGCGGTGCTCCTGATCGGGGCCGCGGAAATCGGACAGGGCAGCGACACGGTCCTGGTGCAGATGTGCGCCGAATCCCTGGGCATCCCCGCCTCGCGTATCCGTATGCGGAGCGAGGACAGCGACATCTCCCCGCTCGACCTGGGCGCCTATTCCTCGCGCGTCACGTTGATGGGCGGTCACGCGGTGTCACGGGCGGCCACCGCCGTGGTGGACAAGTTACGACCCTACGCCGCGGCGATGCTGAGTTGCGACCCCGCCGACGTGGTCGCCCGCGACGCGCAATTCTCCAATCTCCAATCTGCAATCCCCAATCCGCAATCCGCCAAGGAACCGCTCGCCTGCGCTCGCGGCTCGGTTTCTCTTCAATCCGCAATCCGCAATCCGCAATCCGCAATCGCCAGCGTTCCCTGGGAGGAGGTCGCTCGTCGCTACTTCAACGACAACGGCCCGCTCGTCGGCACCGGCTGCTACAAGCCGCCGGAAGGTTTGGGGGGCGACTACAAAGGGGCGACGGTCGGGACGAGTCCGGCTTACTCCTTCGGCAGCGCGGTCTGTGAAGTCTCCGTGGACCTGGAGACGGGCAAAGTCAAGGTCGAGCGTTTCACGGACTATCACGACTGCGGCACACCGATCAACCCGCAGATGGTTCATGGCCAGGTCGAGGGCGCTGTGGTCATGGGCGCCAGCGAAACCATCCTGGAAGACGTGCAATTCGACGAAAAGGGGCAGATTCTCAACCCGAACCTGCACGGCTACCTGATGATGACCATCAAGGACGCCCCGGAGATCTTCAGCGGCCTGGTGGACTCGTACGAGCCGCGTGGCCCGTTCGGGGCCAAGGAGATCGGCGAGGGCAGCACGCTGCCCGTGCTCGGGGCCGTCGCCCACGCCATCGCCAACGCCACCGGCGTGTGGATCAAGGACCTGCCCATTACGCCGGAGAAGATTCTGAAGGCGATCCGCGAAAAGCCGGTAGTGGTGGAGTCGGTAGTGTAGTACACTTTCTGGCGGTCATGCTCGCGAGCAGATGGAGGTACGGTGATATGATGAAAGCCCAAGCAGCTACGGCGGACGTGTTCCTGAGAGTGATCTATGTTCCAGGTCCCGAGCTGGAGAGTGTGTTCGTGATCACGGCCTACGAACTGAAAGGCAAGCCGTTGAGCGCTTTCAAACGCCGCATGCGCCGGAGACAACAATGAAACAGAGCGGATTTCCTGAAGGATGGGACGAAGAAAGGGTCCGCCGGGTGCTGGCCCACTACGAAGAGCAGACTGAAGACCAAGCGGTCGCCGAAGATGAAGCCGCCTATGAAGACCGAACGCAGTCGCTTATCGAGGTCCCCGTCAAACTCGTCCCGGCGGTGCGCGAACTGATCGCTAAGCACAAGGGTTGATCAAGCATGGCCCCGGGGAGGCCGTCGTTACGCCGAGCCTTCCTGGCAGCCGTAGACTGGCTCACCGAACTGGTCCAGGCCGAGAATGATCCGGTCGCGGCGATGGAGGGGTCAAAAGGGCGGTAGACGGACTTTGAGGAGGCGGCGGCCACCGGCGAAACTCTTTCGTCGGTGGGAGTGTGACATATGCAGCAATGTCACTGCAATGCACGACCGAGCGTGGCCGGGTCAAACACGTCTTCTCAACCGCGGACCGGCCGGCGTTCGCAGCCCTGTTGGCGGCCTGTATGCCGCTTATACAGCGTGTATAACCCCGAAAGTCCTGATGCGATAGAAGAAGCTAAGTCCCTGAAATGAAAGGAGTTGTACGAATGGATAAGAAGACGCGGCGACCTCTTATACAGAAGGAAACAAGCTGTGTTTCCGGTATCATACAGGCTGTATAATCACTGTCAGGCCTCAGCAGGTGTCCCGTGAAAGAGATCGAGGACCGCTTTAACTCCGATTTCTCGGCTTGGGGAATTTGTCTTCCGCCTGACGACGTAGCCAACCGCCGCCGCGGCAAAATCGTTAAGAGCCTATCCCAGTAGGTAGTCGATAGCCGATATCTCTTGTAGCACCGGAGTGGTGCAGCAGGAGTGTCGGGGATGCCCAACGCACGAAGCCAGGGAAGGTCGGCCAGGAGAACCGCGTAT
>JBGPAW010000393.1:0-3691 GCA_041480905.1 Phycisphaerae bacterium | reverse complement strand
TATACTGCTTCCCCGTCGGCCTCTTGGCTTTGCCGGGCCTTGAGCCTCTCGGCAGGGCGTCGCCGAACCATCCAGCGGATGGCGCGTGTCGGAGCCCCGGGTGAGGGTGGCGTTGGTCATCGAATGGTTGGACGCCTGGCGCGGCGGAGCGGAAACCTCCACCGCTCAGTTCGTGCGCCATCTGCTGGACCACGGGGTGGAGTTGACCGTGTTCACCCGCAGCCGGCTCTCGCCCACGCCCCATCTGGCGGTCCGCACCATCTCCGCGACCACGCCGGCCCGCTCTCACCGCACCAAGCTCTTCGCTCAACGGGCGGCGGCCGCCGTCCGCCGCGAGCGCTTCGACGTCATCCACGCCGTTTCGCCCTGCCTGACGGCGGACCTCTATGAACCGCGCGGCGGCACCGTCGCCGAAACGGTGCGGAGGAACCTGGAGATTCGGCCGCCCGGCTGGCGACGAGAGCTCAAGCGCGCCGCCAATCGGCTCAACCTCAAGCAACGCGTCATGCTGAAATTCGAGCAGCGGCTGCTGGGCGGTGACCACCAGCCGTGGGTGATCGCCCTGTCGGACTACGTCGTCCGCCAACTGCGCGAGCACTACGACTACCCGTCGGCCCGCATCCGCAAGGTCTTCAACGGCGTAGACCCGGTTCCGAGCGATCCGGCGCTCCGGCAACAGGACCGTGCGGACATCCGCCGTCTATATCGCATCCGAGAAGACGACTTGCTGGTGATCATGGTCGCCCACAACTTTAGATTGAAGGGGCTGCGTCGCTGGATCGAGGCCCTCAAGCGGCTCACCGCAAACACGGATTTGGCCGTGCGTTCCCTGGTCGTCGGGAAAGACAACTCGATGCCGTGGGAGCGGTTGGTGGCCCGCGAGGGTCTATCCGGCCGTTTGCAATTCACCGGGCCAACCCGCCGCATCGACGCTTTCTACCACGCCGCCGACTTGCTCGTGCATCCGACCTATTATGATCCGTGCAGCCGCGTCGTGTTGGAGGCCATGACCGCGGGTTTGCCGGTCATCACCACCCGCTACGATGGGGCCTCCGAGGTGATTGAGCCGGGGGTCAATGGGCTGGTGCTGGAGGAGACTGACGGGGTTCGCGGGTTGGCCGACGGCGTGATGCGCTTGGCGGATGCCGAGGTTCGGGCGAAAATGGGTTCCGCGGCGCGCCAAGTGGCGGACCGGGTGAGCATGATCCGCCACGTCGATGGCGTTTGTCAGGTCTACCGCGAGATCGTCGAGGGCCGCTGAGCATGCCCATGCCGGCCGTGTTGCTGCTTTTCGCGTTAGGCGCCTACCTCTTGGGCAGCATTCCCTTCGGGTTCCTGATCGGCAGGGCGCGGGGCGTGGACATCCGCACCGTGGGTAGCAGGAACATCGGGGCGACCAATGTCGGCCGGGTCCTGGGCCGCCCGTGGGGAGTGCTGGCTTTTCTGCTGGACTTGCTGAAGGGGCTGGCCCCGACCCTGGCCGCCGGTTTCTTCCTTTCCCCCATACTGTCGGCGTCGGGCTGGTCGGAAGCCGCACGCCACCTCAGCGTGCTCGCCGTGGGCCTCATGGCCGTGCTGGGGCATATTTACCCCATTTATCTGCGCTTCCAAGGGGGCAAAGGGGTGGCTACAACACTGGGAGTGGCGTTGGGTGTTTATCCGGACCTGACTTATCCAGCGCTGGCGGCCTTTGGCGTGTGGGTGGTCGTCACCCTGATCAGCCGATATGTGTCTTTGGGTTCCATCTGTGCCGCCGGAGCGTTTCCACTGATACTGGTTTTTGTGTCCGGGCGGCGGGAGGGTTTTCTGGCGGATGACTGGCCTTTGATGGCCTGCAGTATGCTGCTGGCGACCATGATCATCTACCGCCACCGGATGAACATCCGTCGTTTATCTAACGGTACCGAAGTAAAAATAGGAAAAATGAAACGAATATAGTGGACGCTTGGTGCCGGTCCGGTAAACTGGGATAAACATTTCAGGCGAATACCCTATTCGGCAATAAGGTGGTTTCGTGGGTTGTGGCCAGGAACTATGGCAAGAAGGGAGGGCGAGCCTCCCGGCAAGCCGCGGCTCGGCAGGAGCCTCGCCCTCCCGATTTGAAAAAACCTACAGCCACGCCCGCTTTCGGGCTGGGCGATTCACGGGGCTTGTGGCCATAGCCATTAGCATGGTAGAATAACGGTTTCGCCGGTAAGTTTCCGGTTCCTCAGAGGATTCGGCGCGGCTGAGGAGCTAGGATCAGGAGGAGGGAAGCCGTCGGGATGGACGATACAAGCATCAAAACATTGCGCGTGCTGGTCATCCAGCACACCGAGCCGCATGACGCCGAGACCATCGAGTGGCTGGCGGAACGGGGTGCCGTCACGACCGTCGATTCGGTGGAGAACGCCCTGCAGCTCATGCAAATCCAGGAGTTCGATCTGGTGGTGGGCGGGCCGGCGGACTTCTATCCGCTGGAGCACACTCTTCTGTCTCCCCAAGCCGCAGCGATGCTGGAATCGGTGACCCAGGGGATGGGCATCGTAGAGCAGGACGGGCGCCTGGTTTGGGCTAACCCGCGAATGCTGAGTTTCAGCGACGAGATTAAGGAACGGGTGTGCCGGCTGTGCGCGGAGACATTTTCGTGGGCGACCTCGGAGAGCGCCCGCAAGCCGTCCCACCTCCGCGGACGGCGTTTTAGTTTCACCACCGCCGCCCAGGAGTACATTGAGATCACCGCCACGCCGGTGATTGACCTGAACAACCGCGTGACGCAGGTGGCGGCGGTAGTGTGGGACGCCACCAAGGCCCGACGCCTGCAGGAGCAGATCGACGCCATCGACAACGCCGGGCGGGAGCTGGTGCGGCTCGACGCCGAACAGATTTCCCGCCTCAACGCTCAGGAGCGCCTCGACCTGCTCGAACAAAAGATCATCCGCTACACCCGCGAGTTGATGCACTTCAACAACTTCGCCGTGCGGGTCCTCGACAAGAAGACCAATAAGCTCGAAATCGTGCTGTCGGCGGGCCTGCCCACCGAGGCCCAGGAAACCGACATCTACGCCTCGGGCGAGGGCAACGGCATCTGCGGGTTCGTGGCCCACAGCGGGCGAAGCTACATCTGCCCGGACGTGACCAAAGACCCGCGCTACCTGCGCGGCCTCGAATCCGCCCGCTCCTCGCTGACCGTGCCCCTGCGCCTCAACGACCGCGTCGTCGGGACCTTCAACGTCGAGGCGGACAAGATCGCGGCCTTCTCCGAGGAAGACCGGCAGGTCGCGGAGGTCTTCGGCCGCTACGTCGCCGTCGCCCTGGACATGCTCCGGCTGCTGGCCGTCGAGCGCAGCGAGACGACGGGGCAGGTGGCGGCGGACGTGCAGGCGGAACTGGCCGCACCGCTCAACGACATCGTGGCCGAGGCCACGCACGTCATCGAGCAGGCGGCCGCGGCCGGCGCGGACCCGCAGCGCGCCCGCACGATCATCCAGCGCGTGGACCGCGTGAAGCGGCTCTTGCAGGCGGCGGCGGCCGTGCCCGGCATCCGCGGCCTGGTCCCCGAGACAACGACCATCGACCCGGTGCTCCAGGACAAGCGCGTGCTGGTCGCCGAGGACGAGGACATCATCCGCGAAACGATCGCCGAGGTGCTCTCCAAGGTCGGCGCGCTGCCCGTGATGGCCAAGGACGGCCGTGACGCCATCGCCATGGT
>JBGPAW010000392.1:0-3699 GCA_041480905.1 Phycisphaerae bacterium | reverse complement strand
CACCATACCCTCCGGCATTTGCGTCGGTCCCAAGCCAAGCTCCGGTGGTGCGTTCACCAATCGGAGTTGCCCCCCCTTTTTACCCTGACTATTGCATTATTTATGCAGATATCAATAATTCCGTCCCTCCGGGACTCCGAGAGAGATGGCCATCTTATTCGGTGCCGAAGGGACTGCCCGAGAAAGGGATGAACACGGACGTCGGTGAGGTGATTGCGCATCCGCGTATCCTCAAGATTCGGGAGAACGGTTCGGTGTCGACCCACCGCACGTGGATCGCGGTGCGGAATGTCGGCGGTGCCGGCGGTTGGACTGGGGTAGGTCCGTTCGAGGTCCAGTACGTGGTGCAGGTGGGTGACGTGAACGCGGATGGGAAGGTCCTGGCCAACGATTTGAGCGCGATCTTCCCCAAGATCCCGACCAACCCGGCAGGGGACCAGGAGCGGGCGGACGTGAACGGCGACGGCCACGTGCTGGCCAACGACCTCAGCGCGGTGTTTCCGCGCATCCCGTCGCCCCCCGGTGCCCAAGCCCAGCGGACACTGAGGCAGAAAAGTCGAAAAGTCAAAAAGTCGAAAGTGCGGCAACGAGGCAACAAGGTCGGAGGGTCCGCGCTCGCGGACCATCGCGTGGACGGGTGCGCGGGCGCGCACCTGTTCTACGCACGAATCCGGAATATTCACCGCGAAGCACGCGGAGACTGCGCGAAATGCGCAGGCGCGCACCCTACTCGCTCGCTACGTGAGACCAGACCATGCCGTGGCGGGACTCAACCTGAAAACGGCTGGGGGTCGAGGAGTTCGCGCTTTTCCTCGACGTCTTTGTATTCCTCGGCTTGCGGCAGCGGCTCTTTCTGCTCGTCGATGACCGGCCATTCCGAGGCGTATTTGGTGTTGATCTCCACGTACTCGTGCCACTTCTCGGGCAGGTCCTCTTCGGGGAAGATCGCCTGCGTCGGGCACTCCGGCACGCACAACCCGCAGTCGATGCAGGTGTCCGGGTCGATCACCAGGAAGTTCACCCCCTCGTGAAAGCAGTCCACCGGACAAACCGCGACACAATCGGTGTATTTACACTTGATACAGGGTTCGGCGACGATATGCGCCATGGTTGATCTCCTCGGTCCTCGGCGGAACTCGACTGCGCGACCCGCCGCACTGCTGTTCTCCACGACCGGGCGGTACCATCCGGCGAGCGCGGAAGTTTGTCAACCGAGGCCCCGCGGCTTTTTGCTGGTAATCCCGTCGCTCGCGGCCGGCCCAACTACGGTCCGACGCTCCGGGCATTCGACTGAATGGTTGTATGGCCGGGGCGCGGTACGGTCAAGTTCTCTGGCTTACCCGGGACGGACGCAGGCGTATTGTCATCCGCCGCGGCGCTGTCTATAGTCCGCGCGTGTCCAAAAACAGCGGATTCGTCGGTCCGGCCCGCTTGATTGCCGCCCTAACCCTGCTTTCCCGCATCACCGGTCTGCTCCGGGAGATGGCGTACGCTTACTTCTTCGGAGCGGGTCCGGGACTCTCCGCGTTCCGCGTGGCCTACCAAATCCCCAACTTGGCCCGGCGCTTGTTCGGTGAGGGAGCCCTTTCCGCGGCGTTTATTCCCGCCCTGAGCGATGCCTTGCAGCAGCGCGGTGAACTGGAAGCCCGGCGCTTGGCCGGGGCGGTCCTGACTCTCCTCTTTACCATTCTTCTGGTGCTGCTGATCGGGGCGGAGGTGGGCATCGGCGTGGCCCAGACCTGGTTGACTACGCCCGCCCTGACCATCAGCCTGACCGCCATCATGTTGCCGTATATGCCGCTGGTCTGCCTGACCGCCTTCATCGGGGCGGCGCTGAACGTGCGTCACCGTTTTGCCGCTCCGGCCTTTGCTCCCCTGCTCATCAACATCTTCATGCTCGCGGGCGTTTGTGGCGGCGGGTGGGGGATGGGCCTGACCGGCCGCCCGCTCCTGGACGTGGTTTGCGGCGTGGTGCTGGCGGGGGGTCTCGCGCAGTTGCTCCTCGTGGTGGTGAATCTGCGCCGCGCGGGATTCCAGCCGATCTTGACCCTCCAGTGGCGGCGCCCGGACCTGCAGCAGATGGTCGGGCAGATGGGCCCCATGGTCCTGGGCATGTCCGCCTTGCAGATCAACACCTTGTGCGACTCGTTGATCGCCCTGTTTTTCGTTCCGGACGGGCGGGGGCCGGCGGTGTTGGGTTTCGCCCAGTTCTTCTACCAGTTTCCGCTGGGCGTGCTGGGCGTGGCCTTGGCCACGGCGATCTTTCCGCTCCTGTCCGCCCGAGCGTCAGCCGGCGACGTACCGGGAGTGGCCCGGGTCTGCGCCCAGGGCATCCGCATGAGCCTGTTCATCGGTGTGCCTTCGGCGGTGGGGATGTGCATGATCGCCGAACCGCTGATCCGCCTGTTCTTCCAACGGGGCGAGTTTCGCCCGGAGGATACGTTGCGGGCCGCCCGCGCCCTGGTCTTTTACGGCTTGGCCATGTGGGCCTATTTTCTGCAGCAAATCCTGGTGCGCACCTTCTACGCCATGAAAGACACCCGCACGCCTGTGCGCGTCGCGGTCAGCATGGTGCTGGTCAACGCCGCGTTGAATCTCGCCTTGGTCTTTCCGCTGGGTGAAGCAGGGGTGGCCTTATCGACCGCGGTCTGTGCGGCTTTGCAGGTGGCGTGGTTGGCGTGGAGGCTGCACGCCCGGCTGCCGTCCCTGCGCGGCGGATGGATTTGGACCGGCGTCGGTCGGATCGCGCTCGCCGCGGGCGCGCTGATGGGAGCCGTGGCCCTGCCCGCCCTGCTGGTGGGTCCGACCCGCTGGGCGGCACTGTCGCCCAGTGTGCAAGTGGCGGCTAGCCTGGCGCTCGGCGTGTTGACCTATGCCGCAGCCGCCCGGCTCCTGCGCCTGGGCGAGCTGCAGGAGTTGTTGCGGCTGCGGTCTCGGTAGCCCGGCGGGGTGGCATGCCTAAGCGAAGCGGAGCAACGCGGAGCGCAGCGCAGGCATGTCAGAAACTGCGCAAACCGGTTATGCTCATGGTCATGTCCTCACTGCCGCGTAAACCCCACTACAAACGGAAAACATGTCGCCGGATTAACGAACCCGGCCAAGCCCATTGTCTGACCTTCAGTTGCTTCAAACGACGTCCCTTCTTGGATCGCGACCGCACGCGTTCATGGTTTCTGGACGCGCTCGCCGAGGCCCGTAGTAAACACCATTTCCACCTCTGGGCTTACGTGCTGATGCCCGAACACGTTCATCTGCTCATCTTTCCCTACGAAAACGCATACTCGATCAGCCACATTCTCACCAACCTCAAGAAACCGGTCACCGCCCACGCTTTGCGGTTCGTGCGCGCTCACGCGCCGGCCTTCCTGGCGATGATGGGCGATGCTCAACCCGAGGGAAGAATCTCGTACCGCTTCTGGCAACGCGGAAGCGGCTATGACCGCAATCTGACAGCTCCTCAAACCATCCATGCCACGATCGACTACATTCATGGCAACCCGGTTCGCCGAGGCCTGGTGGGTTCGCCCGCGGACTGGCCCTGGTCCAGTGCCCGATACTTCATGGGACGCGGGGATGTTCCGCTAGTCCCAAAACAAGCGAATACCGATGGCGTTTTTGTCCGGCGGGTACGCGGGCGAGTGCGCGCAGGGACCCTCGGTCTCGACCCGGGTTCGGGTCGCTGCCGCCGTCCCGTCTTGT
>JBGPAW010000391.1:0-3708 GCA_041480905.1 Phycisphaerae bacterium | reverse complement strand
GTGGTGGTGAAGCTGGCGGACATGGGTTTGGCTCGGGAAGTGAGCGACTACGCCACCGCCGAAGCCGAGGCCGGCCGGGCCTACGGCACCCCCTACTACATCAGCCCCGAACAAATTCGCGGCGAAATCAACATCGACTTCCGGGCGGACATCTACTCGCTGGGGGCCACCCTGTACCACATGGTCACCGGACGAGTGCCCTTCGAGGCGTCCACCCCCTCGGCGGTGATGCACAAGCACCTCAAGGAGACGCTGGTCCCGCCCGACCACATCAACACCAACCTGTCGTTGGGCACCGGGGAGATCATCGAGGTGATGATGGCCAAGCGGCGCGACGACCGCTATGCCTCGACCAAGGACCTGATCAGCGACCTGGAGGCGGTCCTGCACGGCGATCCACCTTTCCAGGCCCGCAAGCGTTACGACCAGGGGGTGTTGCGGAGCATTGCCGACTCGGGGGTGACCGTTTCGACACCCACCGCCGAGGAGATCGCTCCTCCCGAGAAACCCCAGCAGAACTGGACGCTGGTGGGGGTGCTGGCGTTCTTCCTGCTCTTCTCCGTCCTGGTCAACATCTGGTTATGGGCCGTGCGGCAGTGACCAAGCATGAAACCGGTACGATGGACGCCCCACGCGGTGCGGAATCTGGCCGACCGCGAAATTGATCGGTTGGAGGTAGAAAGGACACTGGCAAATCCGGAGTTTGTGGTTCCCGATGACCCCGCTCGACAAATCTTCATGCGCCGGTACTTTGATGGGGTTCTTCAGCAAGAGATGCTTTTACGGGTGATCGTCGAAGACGCTGCGGACGAAATGGTGATCGTGACGATTTACAAGACGTCTCAGTTCGAGCGCTACCTGAGAGGATCGATACCATGAGGGTCAACTACGATCCGGAAACCGACACCCTGACGATTCATCTGCGTGACGAGCGCATCAAGGAGAGCGACGAAGTCCGCCCCGGCGTGATCGCCGACTATGGGTACGACGGCGGTATCGTACGGTTTGAAGTGCTGAGAGCGTCCAAGGTGGTCGAGAAGGCCAACGAGATGCACTTTGCCGTAGGCGTGTGAACGCTGGGCGGGCGCTGGAAAACCACCCAATCAGGCGGATCTACGGCTGGGCAGCTGCCATCGCTGCCCAAGGTCAGTCGGAGCCGGCCGTCGATCGGGTCCAACCGAATGTCCCCCGGCGGATGCCAGCGATCCTGCGCGTACGCCTTGACCCTTGACCCACCGCGTCGTGCGTGGCACGACCGTTGCGTAGCAACGGAAGATGGCGTGCTGTATAATACTCAAATGAGCACGACGCTCGATCGCGTTCGGGAATTGACCGCGGCAGGCGACATCAACATCTCGGACCACGGCTACGACGAATTGAGCAACGATGGATTAACCATAAGCGAAATCGTCGAAGGCCTCGAGACAGCCGAGGTCGTGGAGGACTATCCGACGTACGGAAAAGGCCCGTGTGTCCTGGTGCTCCAGCGCGACGCGCGCGACGCGCCGATCCACGCCTTATGGGGGATACCGAAGGGGCAAGATCGGCCGGCGGTGCTGATCACGGCGTATCGGCCGGACCCGGCGAAATGGACGACCGATTTCAAAGCGAGGCAGCCATGAACCGGCGGACAACCAAGCTGATTCGCGAAGGCGAATACGTGACGGAAGTGGAAGTCGAGCTGAGCGATTCTCCGGAGGGCTGGGGGCCGTATTTGTCGCTGGCGGACGCCAAGCGGCTGGACGAGGCGCGGGCGGCGCTGCGTCGCGGGGATTTGGCGGCGGCTGCACGGATCGGGCGGGTTTTTCGGCTGACGCCGGTGAAGGCGAGCGCGTAGGCGACCGCTCAGACTCGGGACCGAACCGGCAGGAAGGCAGCCGTCCTTCGTCCATCATCATCGCGGCCAAGGGCCTGCCGGCCTCACGGGCCGAGCCGCGACGACGACGGCCGAGGACGGCAGGAGCAGCCGCTGTGAATGCGCACTGCCGCGGCCGGCGCCCATCTCCTTGCCGTCACTGCCGCACCGGCCTATGCTGCCCGTACGTTGGCCAAAGGCGTTCGGAGACGCTTGCCCCCTGGCGGAGCATGAAGGCATGTTTGGTCCACCGCTCTTCACGATTACTGGTGAGAGCATAGCGCTAGGCCGCCCCGCAAAGCTTGTTCTACTTGGCACAAGACCAGAGACGCATCCTCTCTGCGAGAAACTCCAGAGTGACCTTTTCCCCAGCATTGACGGACGAACCCAATACGTCGCGATTCAGGGGCTTAATCCACGAAGCAGCAGTACCCACGACCGCTTCGAGAAGGCGGAGGCTTTGGTCTTCATGGTCTCGACCGGCACCTCTCGTGACCCGTGGTTTCACCGAGAGTTTCCGCGGTTCTACAGTGCCCATGCCCAGCGCGACCATGTGCCCATCATCCCAGTTCGACTCGACGACGTACCGCTCCCCCCAGCAATGGCCACAATTCCTACGATAGATCTTTTTGCGGATTACCACGCCGGGTTCAGGGCGCTAATCCTGCTACTTGGTTCCAAGGGCGAGGACTTACTTGCCGCCTTGCCGGAACCCGACACAGCCGTACTGCGGATTGCAGAGAGGGTCAGCCATGATCTCGTGCTCCGTTTTCGCGAGCATCCAGATGAACTGAGAAGCATAGATCGTCGCCTGTTCGAGGAGATGATTGCATATCTCTTCCGGCGATTCGGTTACGTCGTCGAGTTGACACAACGGACTCGTGATGGCGGACGAGACGTCATCGCCGTTAGGACCCAGATTGTCTCAGTCAAGTATCTGATCGAGTGCAAGCGCCCGGATCCGGGAGGTTACGTTGGCGTAAGACCCGTTCGTGAACTCTATGGCGTTCTGAAAGATGAAGGAGCAACAAAGGGGCTACTGGTGACCACTGCCCGTTTCTCCCCTGACGCTCTGAGCTTTTTCGAAAGGCACCGATGGGAGCTTGAGCCTAAGGACTTCGCTGGTCTGATGAACTGGATTGATCAATACCGACGGCTTGCAGACTCTCTCGGTAAAGCTGGACAATAATTTCCAGCCGACGCCGGAAGCACGCCGCAGCTGGATCTCACGTTATGCCGAGACTTGCCACTAACAGTACGCTCTGCGCATCAAGCCGAGGGCGTTGCCGAAGACAAACGATGCAAGGCACCGGCGTTTGCCGCAATCCTTGGGTACTCTCCAATCGTCCCGACCTCGGTCCCGAGGTGCGCCACCTAGCTGGTCGAGCACGGGGTGTCGGTTCGCGCCCCAGTCTGCTACCATTTGAGGCATCACTTTGCCAACAGCACGCCGATTCCCACCATTCGTATGCTCGCGGCGGTTCGGGCATCTACAAGTCGCCCGTCGACGCTGGGGCGCAGCGTCGTACTTCATCGCCGTCATCGGGGGGGGGGCCGCCATGGTGACATCGCGAATCGGCCTTCTCTGGTTAAAGAGCCTCGCCACGACCGGTGACGCTTCTTCCAGCACGACGAACCACTTGCGTTTGTAGCTAATGATCTCCTCGGACAGGCCGTACCATTCCAGTTCCGCGCGGTTCGCGGGGACGCCGTTGGGAACCACCTCAACGACTTCATCGCCTGCTATCCGCGCCGTCGTGAGCTGCCAGCCGTTGTCAAGCTCGATGACAGCCGATCCGGACTCGGAGGTGTCCGCGATGGCCGTAACGGGGTTGGCCCTCTTGGGCGACCCT
>JBGPAW010000390.1:0-3709 GCA_041480905.1 Phycisphaerae bacterium | reverse complement strand
CCCCCTCCCTACTCTACTGCCTTCGAGTCTTCGTGGCTATCCGAACCGGCCCGGTCACGCTTTCGGCCTCGGCAGATCGAAGGTGTCGGTGCTCCGCACATAGGTCAGCCGGCCCATCCGGCCCACCGCCTTGAGCTTCCCCGGATCGACCAACCCGTCCTCCGCCAGCACCGCGTCGTCCAGGTGGACTGCGAGGATCCGACCGAACACCACGCATCCTGCGCCGGGGCCGTCCCCCAAACGCTTGATCTCCACCAGTCGGCACTCGAGGTTCACCGGCGACTCCGCGACCAGCGCGGGCCTGACGAACCGGGCCGGCGCCGGCGTCAGACCGGCCAGCTTGAATTCGTCCACCTCGGGGCCCACGTCGGCGCTGCACTGGTTCATCCGCTCCACCAGGGCCTCGGTGGCCGTGGCGACCACGAATTCGCCGGTGGCAGCCACGTTCCGCAGCGTGTCCTTCTCCGAGCCATCCCGCTTGAGTGAGGGGGCGAAGATCACCACCGGCGGATTGGCCGACACCATGTTGTAGAAGCTGAACGGGGCCAGGTTTCGCACCCCGTCTGCCGCTACACTCGAGACCCACCCGATCGGACGCGGCAACACGAACGTAATCGCCAGCCGGTACACGTCCTGCCACGAGAACCCGTCCTTGCTGCAATCGATGAACATCGTCGCCCCGATTCACCGCACCCAGGTCTGGTGATAGTCCTTCTGCTCCAGTGTTGTCGCCACAGTGGTCAGCCGCCAGGGTTTATAGGCGTCGCACATCACCGCCAACTCGTTGGTCCGCTTGGTGCCGATCGACTTCTCGTACGTACCCGGATGCGGACCGTGCGGCACGCCTTGGGGGTGCAGGCTGATCGACTCGGCCTCGATCCCCTGCCGCGAGGTGAAGTTGCCGTCCACGTAGTAGAGGATTTCGTCCATGTCCACGCTGGCGTGCCCGTAGGGACAGGGGATGGCTTCTTCGTGATAGTCCACCATCCGCGGCACGAAGGAGCACACCACGAAACCGTTGCCGGCGAAGGTGGTGTGGATCGTCGGCGGCAGGTGCACCAGCCCGGTCTTGGGCTGAAAATCGTGGATATTGAAGGCCACCGGATAGACGCACCCGTCCCAGCCCACGACTTCGTGCGGAAAATGCCGGTAGTGGTGCAGGCTCAGGGCATCCGACATCTTCACCACCAGGGGGTACGGCGGTGGGCCGTGCTTCGCCGCATCGAACCGCAGCAACTCCAGCGGCAGGCGAAAATCCCTGTGCGTGTACGGGGCATAGTCGGTCAGTTGCCCCCAGCGGTTGCGATAGTCCGCCGGGATGCCCAGCCACGGCCGGCCCTCGAACACCAGCAGGGTGCCTTGGTGGCCATCGAAGTGAATCCGATACGGCGTTCCCTTGGGCACCAGCAGGTAATCGTGCCGGCGGAAGGGCAGGATGCCGTAAAGGCTCTCCAAGTGCCCCTCTCCCGCGTTGACGAAGTACAGTTCGTCGCCGTCGCCGTTGGAGAAGAACCGCCGCGGCGGCTCGGTCGGCTTGCTGACCCCGACGTGGACGTCGGCGTTGACCAGCAGCGTCTTGCGCCCCGTCAGGAAATCGCCGCCGGCTTTCAAATCCTGCGTGCGGATGTGCCGGCGGTGCAACGCCTGCTCGGGGGTCACTTCGAATGGGCAGAAACTCGGGATGGCCGTCGGTTCCACCGCGAACTCGTCGGTGGGCGGCGTCTGGTAGTACAGAATCGAGAACGGCCCGTGGAACCCTTCGCGGGTGATGCAAACCTCCATGAGCAGCCGGCCGTTCTCATCGTAGAACGCCGTGTGCGGCTTGGGCGGTAATCGGCCTAACGTGTGACGGTGCAACAAGGTTACACTCTCCGGTCAGCGGGAGTGTAGGCGCTGCCCGATGGCGGGTCAATGACCGCGACCGTGCTCGGAGACGGGTGTGTGATCGCGCACAGGCCTTTAGCGGATGAGAATCTCGCGCGCCGCCGCAGCACTTGCCGCCATCTGCTCCGCCACCCCCTCAAAGGTGACTTGGCTTTCAGGGGGCAGGTCGAGCTTCAATTCCGCGCGGAGCGCCGGCCGCACCGGAATGTTCCGCGAATCGGTTTGGGCCAGCAGCTTCTCCAGCTCAGCCGACACGAGAAAATCGACCAGTCTGCGGGCCGGTTGGGGATGCTTGCAACCGGCCACGATCCCGACCGAAGTGGGGATGAGCAGCGTGCCCCCGTCGCCGAGGTTCAAATAGCGGAGATCGAGGGAGGCGCCTTGGCGCTGAGCCACCCAAACATCATCCGTGTCGGTGGCGCAGAAGTCGGCCCGGCCCGCGAGCACGTCGCGCACCGCCGCGCTGTTGCCCGCCGCAATCCGCACGCCGCCGTCGCGCAGGCGGGTCAGAAAGGCTTTCGCCCGATCCGGGCCCCACAGGGCAAACATGGCGGCCACCTGCCCATGGGTGGTGCCAAACAGCGGATTGGCTAACGATAGACGTGAGGCATAGCGCGGCTCCGCTAGCATCTCCCAATGCGTGGGCAGTCCCTCGGGCGGGGTGCGCTTGGGATCGAAAGCCAACACTCGGGCACGCAGGCCGATCGCCGTCCACCGCCCCCCCGGATCGCGGTAGCGCGACGGGATGTCCGCGGCGGTCGGCGGGGCGTAGGGTTCCAACAACCCTTCGCGCGCCATCAGGATGGTGTTGAACAACTCGCTGGACCAGAATACGTCCGCCCGCGGGCTGGCCGCCTCGGCCCGAATCCGCTTGACCAGGCCGGTTGTTTTTCCCGCTTCGGCATCGGTGAGCACCTCCACGTCTAGGTCGGTGACCTGCCGGAGGTGGTCCACTATCTGGCGAGCGAACGCCTCATCCACGCTGGTATATAGCACTACACGCCCCGGTTTCTCCTTGCAGCCGACGACCAGGGCGGCTGACACGATCAGGCCCATTCGGACGAGCGTGGCTTTGGGATGGAACATTTCAGACCGATGCCCCCTCGAGGAATGCCCAGCACCCGGTTCTCTCGATTAGACGCAATCGCAGGGCGATGATACCTCATCCGTGCGGCGGTCGCACGGGTGCGGCCCGGCGAGGGGGCATGTTGAACCGCGGTCCCACCCCTTTCTGCGAAAAGGAGGCGGTGCCCGTACGAAATTGCCGGAGAGGGGCGGTGGAGCCGGCTGGCGGCCTGGCGTGCCGCAGGCTATCGCGAAAAACTACCGGTTGCGGAAGCGCTGACGCTGAGGAACCAGGGTTGCCGCGGGAGGGGCGGCGGCTATAATGACCCGGCGGCGGGGTGGGTTCACGGTCCGTGGCGCCCCGCATCTGACGAGGACTCAAAGCATGGAGACTCCCGAACAGCCCGGCATGCCCGGTCGTCCCTTGCGGGACCGCGTGGCGAGTGTGATTGAGGAAATCCGGCCGTTCATCCAGCGCGACGGTGGGGATATCGAGTTGGTGGACGTGAGCGACGCGGGGGAGGTCCGGGTGCGGCTGCAGGGCGCGTGCGTCAGCTGCCCCATGTCGCAGATGACCATGAGCATGGGAGTCGAACGGAGGGTCCGCCAGCAGGTGCCCGAGGTGACCCAGGTGGTTTTGGTCCCGTCGGGGTAGTAAGGGTATTAGAATCTTACGGCGGAACTTCTATGCGTTTTGCGCGCATGTGATGCAGTTTCAAGCGGCCGAGTCGAGCAGGGCTTGCGGGTAGTTGTCGTGGTG
>JBGPAW010000389.1:0-3710 GCA_041480905.1 Phycisphaerae bacterium | reverse complement strand
GAAGCGCCGGATGTCGCCCGGCGCTTCGTCACTTCTTTTTTGTCAGTGATACTGTTCCTGGAACCTCGAACCACCCGGCTACAGTGTTCCACGATGTGGCCTCAGATAGGAGCGCTACCTGCCGGTGACGCCGATGAGGCGCACGTCCTCGCACAGCCCGCGGGCGCTGAACACCAGCACGCAGTAGCGGGCCCCGGTGGGGTGAGTCCAGTCGCGAGCGTCGTAGAAGCGGGCGACCGCCCCACTCAACGCGCTGTGCATGGTGAAGATCGGCGCGGGGAGGCGCGCGTCGGCTTCGGACTCCGCGGGCGTTTTCCCGTAGACGAGCGGCCCGAGCTGTTTGGTCTTTTCGACATCTTCCAGACCGTCGGCGTTGCGCTTGCACTTGAACAGCGCGGTGATGCGGCCATCGGGGGCGACCTCGACGACGTAGAAGGACTCGCTGAATGATTCGCCGGGCTCGCGATAGATCAGCCACTGACTCCCCGTGGCGTCATCGACCAGGGTGTCATGGCGTTGGCCGAACATGTCGTCGGCCGCCGCGACGCCCTTGCCGACCAGTAGCGGCTTGCGCTGCTGGACTTGGCGGTCATCGACGGCTTCCCCGACGAGGGTGACCGCCAGACTCATCGGATGTAAGCGGCAGCCGCCGCTGATGGCCGGCAAGGTCACGATGAGGAGCAACGCGCCAACTGGTAGAGCAGGGATGCGCATGGTCCTGCCTCACGCCCGGTCCCATATCCCGACCAGGGCAGTATAGCTCCGAGCGTATGAGGCGTCCAAAGGACGGATCGATACAGCACCCGCTTGAATCCGGCAGCGGATTCGATTATGTTATTCGCCAGGTACGTTTAGCCGGAGGCGCCGGGTTCCCCCACCCGGACAAAGGAGAGGAATGAAGCCCAACCTTTTGATTTCAGGCACGTTATCGCTGGTCGGGATGATCGGCACCGCGTACGCCCAAGCTGAAGAGCGATATGAGTTTCTTTACTCCTTCGGGACCACGTGTGGGTGAGAGTCGGGCGTACTCGGCGTTTGGTCAAACGCCAGCGACAAGTGGGACGTAGACTTCGACCTGCCGCTCAACCCCAGCGGCGACGGCGCTGCCGGCGTATACCACGAATACAACCCGCCCGCTTGGGCAGGGCCGACGGGTTTCTACCGGGACGAGTACCGTTCTCCGCCCGGGTCCCAGGAGAGCAAAACCTGGGACACGGTGTATGTCTGGGCCGCCCCGACGTATACCGGCGATTTGATGTACTTCTCGATGGCAGCAGACACGCTCTTTGAGCCGCCCTCCGATCGTCGCTATCTGCTGGAATTGCTGGGGATCCCGGAGGGCATGGTCGGCGCCCCGCCGGTGGGAACGGTCTGGGAGCTCCCTCTGGGCGGCACCACGTTCACACTCGAACTGCCGACCTACCGCACCATCGACGGGTTGGAAAGCTATCGGTTCGCGTTCACGATCACTGCGGTCATACCGGAACCGAATAGCGCCGCGCTGCTCCTCGTCGGAGGCGCGACCGTGCTGGCCCGCCGGCGGTGGTAAGCGTCAGGGCTTCTTGGGCTCCTTTTCCTTGGACGAGGGACCGGCCCCTTGAGTCTCAGGCGCCTTAGGCTTGTCGAGCAGGGCCTTGACTTCGGGAGGCAGGTCGAAGCGGTCCGCGGGCAACTCCGCGTTGTGCTCCACACTCTCGAAAGTCAGAACCACCGTTTGCCCGGCAACGGTCTGGGTGGCCTTCTGGGGGACCTTGATGCCGCCCGTCTCTTTGTAGTCGCTTAAGACTATTTCGACGGGTATGTCGCCCATTTTCGTCGACAGCGCAAAGGTGGACTTGACCAGCAGGCCCGACTCTTTGTCGTAGTGCCGTATCTCGGCGTTCCCTTCGGCGGGGGTCAGCTCGACTTTGTAGGCCGGCTTGCCGTTCACGTCCTCGAGGGCCACGGTCTCGGCTTTTTTGAAAATCTTACGCCAGTTCAATTCCGCGTTGAAGACGGCCTCGCGTAAGGCGGTGGCCTTCTCCGAGCCCTCTTTGAGGCGGGGACCCATCATGGGATTGTGCTCCCAGGCCACCTCCCCGTTGCACCCCTCCAAGACGGGCCCTATCCCGGGAATCTCGGTGACGCTGTACATCTTGTCCGGCGCGGCATGGTAGATCGTGACCGTCCCTTTGAGGTTGGCGGCGGGGACTTCGAGCGTGCCTCTGGACACGCGGTTCTTACATTTTTCGTACGCGGCCTTGCCGCCGGTTACGTCGACGTACCGGTCGAGGATGGTTTCGGCCTTGGGCAGGTCCGAGGCCGGCTGCGTCTGCGGCGGTGCTGCCCGGCCTACCAGCGGCAGAGCCGCCAGGACCCCGCACATGAACACGGCCAACCAAAGTGCAATACGACGCCGTGAGAGTTGAAACGACAACATCTGTAATCCTCCCCAAAGAAACATAGGTTCACTCCGGCATACCGGCACGCCTACCGCGCCGCCGATGCGGACCGGGTTGGCAAGAGCGTACCGCAAGCCGTGGCGATTGGGAAGGCATTCGAGGGTCGAAGATCAAGCCTGTTCGGGGGCGCGGTAGGGGTGCTCCCGAGACCACGGCCATGCCAGCACGGTCACGCCCGCGACTATTTGAGCGAAACCGACCCACTGGAGCCAGCGGATGGGGGCGTAGGCGTTTCGGCCGCTGGCGTGCATCAACAGTAGCCCGTCGGTGAGCAGCAAGCCGGCGATCGCGGCCGTCGGCCACCGCGTCCGCGGGCCGATCAACGCCAGCCAGACCACGACCAGAATGATCGCCTGCCGCACCATCGGGAACACCCCCACCCCGTAGCCCAGCGCATCGGAGAAATCCGCCAGCAGCCGCCAGCCCCAGTTCACCTTCACGCCTTGTGCGGTAGCCACGAAGTCCTTGAAGGGCCGTGGATTCATGAATTCGCCTTGATCCGTCTTGACCCACACGTGCATGAAATCGGAGACGAGATCGGCCTTATAACCGAGCTTGCGCATCAAGCTGGCCGCCACCACGGCCCGTCCGTCGCAGTCTTCGCGGCCCAGGGCCAGGACTTCGTCCAGGGTGGGCAGGTAATCCATCACCCCCCAGGTCTCCCAATCGAAGGCGTACCGGATCCGCTGGTTCACGTAGCGCTCGACGGTCTTGAGCATCTGGGGAGGATCGTGCTGATCGGCGAGGGCGACACGCAACTCGGCGACCCAGGGTTGCAGGGCCGCGGCGTCGGGTTCGAGGACCGAGTCGGGATTCCGCCAATGCTCCGCGTTTCTGAAGAACAAGCGCGGATACGGATAGCAGACCAGGAAGTAGGTCAACCCGACGACCACCCACTTGATCGGCCAACGATAGCGCCGCGGCAGAACATTCAGTTTCGCCAGCATGATCAGCTTCTCAGCGCCGAGGTGGCGCAGGCGTCGAGGGACAGGTCGGCCGTGCGACCCGCAGCGAGCAGATGATACCCGAGGGCGGCGATCATGGCCGCATTGTCGCCGCAGTAAGCCAAGGGCGCGGTGTACAAGCGCAGGTCCCGCCGCTGACACTCGTCGCGCAACGCCTGCCGGAGCACGCCGTTGGCCGCCACGCCGCCACCGAGGACGACCGTTTCCACCCCGACACGGGCGATCGCGCGCATGGTCTTGCTCACCAGCACGTCGACGACGGCCCGCTGAAAGCTCGCGGCGATGTCGGCGATCTCCTTCGGCG
>JBGPAW010000388.1:0-3727 GCA_041480905.1 Phycisphaerae bacterium | reverse complement strand
CTCACCGTGCCGCCGCTGCCCGGATTGAGGTCGTCGAACAACGCCGAGATGCGCGGCTGGTTGAAGTGGTCGGCGAACGTCTCGGTGTAGGTGCTGTCGCCGCTGGTGAAGGTGATGTAGCCGTTGCTGCCGGGATAGAAGTGGTTGTAGCTCTGCCCGTAGAGCGACACGGTGGCTCCGCCGCTCAGGTTGACCGTGGCGTAGGAATCGTCCGTCAAGGTCAGGGTCGTCCCGCCGGCCGGATCGGTGGGCAGGGCCTCGATGGGTTCGGCACAGCCGTCGTAGAAGTCGTTGGAGCCGTTGGGGGTGAAGGTCAGGCCGAGGTTGTCCAGGTCGTTGGCGGTGAACAGTTCGGTGAAGAAGTCGGGGACCTCCGGCGTGGCGAAGACGTAACAGGCCCCGCCGTTGTTGTCGGTCACCGCGTTGCCGGCCTCGTCCTCCGCCTCCACCGCGTAGAAGTAGGTGGTGTTGTCGACGAGGTTGGTCAGGTTCACCGCGTGGCTGGTGAGGAAGGCGCCCTGGGTGGCGGTCTGGGTGAGCGCGCCGCAGGACAGGCCGTAGTGGACCGCCGCGTTGGTGGGCTCGTTGGTGGTGCAGGTCACGGTGGCGCTGCGCGGCTGGATGTTGGTGGTCTGCACGTTGCTGATCTGCGGGGGGGTGCAGTCCACGACCGCCGTATCCGTGACCACCACGTTGTGACCGCCCTGTCCGTCGTCCGCGTCAATGTACGTGACCGTCACGGTGTCACCCTCGGTCACCAGCAGCACGCCGGGGTTGTTCGTGGTGCGGAGATTGATCGAACCCGTAAACTCGGCCGAGTCGGTGGCGGTCTCAGTCAGCAAGACGCTCTCGCCGCCTGGTTCTGAACCCGACGTGATGGTCACCGTGACCGTCTCGACCACGTTGTCGTTGGCGTTCAAATCGCAATCCACGACGACGATGGCGGCGGTGCTCTGGCACTGGTACTCGCTGCGGTCCAGCGTGACCGTGCCCGCGTCGGAGCAGGTCCTCCAGGCCGCGAAGGCGTTGACGACGCCGTACCCGCGGATGTACAGCGGATCGTAGGTGCCGTTGGCGACGTAGTAGTCTGCGGTCTCAAAGAGGTGCTGGCGCATCTGATCAACCGTCCAGTACGGCCGGGCCTGAATGAGACACGCCACCACGCACGCGGTCAGCGGCGTCGAGAACGACGTGCCGTCCGCGGTGGTGTAGCTGGTGTTGCTGGTGGGCGAAACGACGGACGCGCTCACGCCGCGGGCCAGCAACTCGGGCTTGACCCGCCCGTCCGCCGTCGGACCGTCGGAGCTGAAATAGGCGATGCCTCCCGAGCTGTCCACGGCGCCGCAGGTGATGACCTTGAACGCATCCGCCGGTGCGATGAGATGCGCAACGTTCGGATCAGAGTCGTGGTACTCGTTGCCGGCCGCGGTGCAGCAGTGCAGCCCGTTGGCCGAGGCCACGTTCACCGCGATGGTGGTCACCGCCGTCTGCCCGTCCAGATCGGCCTGGGTGTACCAGTCGATGTAGCCCAGTGACGAGGTGGACATGTCTCCGCCGTGGGATTCGATGAACTGCAAACCGGCGACGTAGTTGTCTTCTTCCGCCGGCACTTCCTGCGAAATGTCCTCGGTCTTGCACAGGATGAACGAGGCGTTGTAGGCCCCCCCGACGTATTGGGTCAGCTTGTACGCCGCCAGGCAACTGAGCGTCATCGTGCCGTGGTCGGCCTGGCCGGAGGGATCGCCCGGCTCGGTGTCGGTGTTGGGATCGTTGTCGACGAAGTCGTACTCAGCGACGACGGTCAGGGGATGGAGCGGATCATTGAACGCCACGTGGGCCCGATGAAAGCCGCTGTCGAGCATGCCGACGATGACGCCTTGGGCCGTGTAGCCCGCATCGTGCAACGCGATCAGGTTCATCTGGGCCAACTGGCTCTGGGACGCCCCATAGTTGATCGACCGCGCGGGATCGTTTCCCCGTGGGGCCGGTAACGGTCCGCCCACGACTTCCGTCGCGCCGCGTGGAGGCGGCGGAGTCACCCTCGCCCGACGGGCGACCGGTTGCAGCTTCTGCACGCAGGGTAGGCCGGCGATCGCTTCGAGTTGCGCGCGGGTGGCGTATACGCTGACGGCGTTGACCCAACTGCTGGTCACGTGGACCTGCGCCCCCGTCGCCGTCACCGCGTCAACGTAGGCCTGGACGACGGGCAAATCGTGCTCGTCGAACAGCGCCCCGCCGCGCTGAACATTGTCGCCGCGCAGCGCGCGACGCTGGATCGCGCGCGGGTTATAGGTCGCAGCCACTCGCGCGATGGCCTCGGCGTACTCCTGCGGCGAGTCCATGCCCTTGTCCGCAAAGAACACCCACGCCTTCACCGCCCCGGTGCTCTCCTCCGCCAGCCGCACGAGCGCTGGATGCAACTTAGCCGCCGGCACCGGCCCATCCGCGACCGCCTTGACTAAACCCGGATTCCCCACGGCTCCCGCGACCAGCCCCACCACCCAACCGCACAACCACGTTTGACAGTGATTCAACATGACGCATCTTCCCCTTGCAAAAAGGCTCACTTCCCGGCGGGCACTACACCACCGCAAAACGCATTATACCATCTTGCACCCCGCGAATGAAGCCCGAACCTCATTGGCCGCAGGCCCCGGGGTGTGGCCGCCGTAATGCGGGCTAGCGGCTCGCCAGGCGAGGAGCGCTCTCGGTGATCGTGTAGGTGTGACCGGCGGGGGTGGGACCCAGCGCGTCGACCTTGCCGGAAGGCCAGCGGATTTCGAGGCCATCGACCTGCGCGTGGCGGCCGAGGCCATAAATCAGCACGGTGTCGGATTGTGAAAGGTAGGACGAACCGGTGCGAACCATGCGTTGCTGGACCAGGTCGCCGGCCCGAACGGTCACCACCGCCCCCAGAGCGTCGCGGTTGGGCGGTTCACCCTGAAGGCGGATTTTGATCCAGTGGCCGAGTCCCGCGGAGTCGTTGCGCAGCAACTTCGGCGGACCGCCGTTGACGGTGATGAGCAAGTCCACGTCGCCGTCATCGTCGATGTCCGCGGCGGCGACCCCGCGGGCCACGATCGGCTCGCGGAACGCTTCGCCGGCCTGGTCCGTGACCTCGACGAACTGTCGCCCCCCGTCGTTGCGGAACAGTTGCGGGCGCTGGGCAAAAGTGATGTCCTGTTGCACCGCGTTGATGTCCGGCTCCACGTGACCGTTGGCCACGACCAAATCCAGGTAACCGTCCAGGTCCACGTCCACAAACAACAGCCCGAAGGTCAGCGCCAAGAGCGTCGGCTGCGTCAGGCGCCACCGCCCGGCCATGTCCTGGAACACCTCCGGCTCGATCTGGGTGTAGAGCGACAAGGGCTCCCGCGAAAAATTGCCGATGGCGATGGACAGCTTGCCGTCATGGCGCAGGTCGGCCACGTCGATGCCCATCCCCGCCCGAGCCACGCCGATCTCGTCATAGGCCACGCCCGCCGGGATGTCTTTGTCGGTGAACGTGCCATCGCCGTTGTTGTAGTACAGGAAGTTCGGCTGGGAGTCGTTGGCCACCACCAGGTCCGGCCAACCATCGTCGTTGAAATCGGCGACGGCCACCCCGAGTGACTTGCCGTTCTCATTCAGCACGCCGGCCTGAGCCGTGATGTCCTCGAACCGCTCTCCGTTGACGTTGCGATACAGGCGGCAGGATTGGCCGGAGTATTGCTGCGGCAGGGCGTAG
>JBGPAW010000387.1:0-3742 GCA_041480905.1 Phycisphaerae bacterium | reverse complement strand
CGCGCAGGAGTCCCGGAGGGACGGCAGAAGGAATATCTCCGACCACGAACGCCGCCGTCCCGGTTCAGTCGTCCCTCCGGGACTCCATCGGTCTCGCGTGAGGTGGTCCCAGCGATGAATCGCTGGGCTATTCTCACCCCGTGCCTACGGCACGCCCGCTGTCCCGGCGTCACGGTGAGATGTTAACAGCAGTGGCCTCGCCCTCCTGGCTTGCCAAAATCGCTGGGCACACACCCGATCCGGCGGGTCGTCGTGCCGACGAGCGGCGTCCTTCGCGTTTGGCCGGGTGGGGGGAGCGAGGTAGAATGTCGCCATGCTCGGCACCCATGCCGCGGGAACCAAGATCGTTGCTACCCTGGGTCCGGCGACCGCGTCGCCTGAGGTAATCGAGCGGTTGCTGCGCGCCGGCGTGGACGTGGTGCGGCTGAACTTCTCGCACGGTCGCCGGGCCGATCACGCCGAAGCCCTCCGCGCCGTCCGCGCCCTCAGCGCGCGACTGGACCTGCCGGTGGCGGTGATGGGCGATCTGTGCGGCCCCAAAATCCGCCTGGGAGAGATCAGCGGTGGGGCGGTGGACATCGCCGCCGGAGACCGGTTGCGGATCCTGCGTCAGCCGATGCTGGGCGACGCCCAGCGCGTGTCGGCCAACCGCGCCGAGATGTTTGACGGCGTGCAGATCGGCCATCGCGTCCTGATTGACGACGGGGCCGTCCGCTTGCGCGTGTCGGCCAAGGACGCCGACGGCCTGGTATGCACCTGCGAGGTCGGCGGGAAGCTGAGCGACCACAAGGGGCTGAACCTGCCGGACACAGACTTGCAGATCGCCGCGCTGACCGATCAGGACCTCCAGGACGTGGCCTGGGCGGTCGAGGCGGGGCTGGAGTACCTGGCCCTGTCGTTCGTGCGCCGCGCGGAAGACGTTGAGCAACTGCGGCAACGTCTGGCCGGACTCCAGGCCGACTGTGAGATCATTTCCAAGATCGAGACCCGCCACGCCCTCGACAACCTTGAGGCCATCATCGAGGCCTCGGACGTGGTGTTGGTGGCGCGCGGAGACCTGGGCGTAGAGGTGGACATCGCCACGGTACCCCGATGGCAGAAGGACATCACCGCCCGCTGTCGCCGGGCGGGCAAGCCGGCCATCATCGCTACGCAGATGTTGCAGAGCATGGTCCATTCGCCGACGCCGACGCGGGCGGAGGTGAACGACGTGGCCAACGCCATCTACGACGGCGCGGACGCGGTGCTGTTGTCGGCTGAGACGGCCGTCGGCGAGTATCCGGTGCAGGCCGTCGAGATGTTGGAACGCGTGGCGCTGGAGACCGAAGCCTACGACCAGGACCGCCTGTCACCTCTGGCCAGGGGCGGAGGGACGCTGGAGGTCGCCTCAGCCGTAGCCGCGAGTATCTGCGCCGTCGCCGATGACATCCGCGCCAAGGCCGTTGTCGTCTGGACCGAAACGGGCACGCTGGCCCGCCTGGTGAGCAAGCACCGTCTGGACCGACCGGTGGTGGCCCTGACCGCTTCGCCCACGGTGCGGCGCCGCGCCTCACTTTACTATGGGGTCCGCCCGTTCCAGACTCTTCCGCCGAAGGAAGCGAACGAGTTGCTGGTGCAGGCGGACCGGGTGGCGATCGCCGGGGGCTGGGCGGCTGCGGGCGACCTCATCGTCGTCGGGTTCGGCCCGCACAGTCTGGCCGGTGGGGAGACCGGCGCGATCGTGATCCATACGGTGGAGGCGCGTTGAAGGAGTCGGACAAGGCCGGCTGAGGCAGAACATTGCCGAGGTGTACTCCGGGGTGGACGACTGAATCCGGAGGCGGTTGTTCACAAAGTCATGGCGCAAGGAAAAGGGTCATTGGCCCTGTTTATCTCGATGGCAAGCGGAAAGGGAAAGAAGAAGTAAATTCTGTTTTGGGGTGGCTACGGAGTCGAAAATGCGTGTCGTCTCCGCTCACCGGTTTCTGTCGTGGAGCGCTCGGAGCCTTTGAGGTCGCGGGCTGCTAGGTCAGGCCTCACGATGGGATGTGGTGTGGTCGTCTTTCTGTCCGGTTGCATCGGCAACCCGTTTGCCCAGATCGGCGCGGGTTACGTGATTACGGCAAAAATCGTGGAGGCGTCGACCGGCGGCCCACTTCTAGGTATATCCGTTGATGTCGCGGTGTTCGATGCAGATGGACTGGTCGTTGAGGAAAGCCATTCTTTCTTTGAGAATAGTGCCGGGTGGTTCGATACCGACTACGCCGAGACAGGCGAGTTCAAAACTATCCTGGAGACTGACGTTGACGCCTGGATGCCCCAAGACCCCCTGCGCACACTGCATGTGGCACAGCCTCCAGTGCCGACACGCGTGGTCCTGAGCATGCAGTGGGAAACAGGGTTTCAGGAGATCAGCGTGGACGTCTCGGAAGACATGATCAGCCGGGACCGGACGTACTACAACGTCGACCTGGGTACAATTGTGGTGTCCAGCAACAGTACAGGTGAATAACGGAGCGAACCTTTGGCCGGGTGACGTGGCTAAGCGTAGCGCGGCCATGTTGCGTGTAGCGGGTGCACTCGGCGCTTGAAAGACGCAACAGGCCCGCGCCCGCCTGCGGCGGGTTTGGACATGCCACCCTGGCGTTCGCTGCGTTCCGCTTGGCGGCGCCCACCGGTGATGGCTCAAGGAGTCACGGATCATGTGTGGTCGATCCCCGAACTGTGCGGTCGCCAGGCCTGTCCGCCGCGAGATTGTCGGGAAGCACGAGGCAATTTTGGACGGGGCAAGAATTACAAAACTGGGCGATAGAGGACTCGAACCTCTGACCTCCTGCGTGTCGAGCAGGCGCTCTAGCCATCTGAGCCAATCGCCCGACTGCTCCGGCGCATTAGATTCCAAGGCCTCGCCATTGTCAATGCGCACGTATTTCCCATGCGGTGAGAATCGACCTTCGCGAAACCTTCGTGACCGGACGCGAACGCTACCCGCCGGCATCTCCGCAACGCAGCGGGGCGCGACCGGAATCCGCGGGCGATGGGCGGCAGGCTCAGGTGCCGCGGTAGGGCAGCAAGGCCAGGTAGCGCCCGTATTTCACCGCCCGCTTGACGGCTTCCTGTTCGCGGGCGGAGGTCCCGGCCCGCTTGCGCGACATCAACTTGCTGCTGGAGGTCATGAACTTGCGCAGCAGTTCGACTTCTTTGTAGTCCACCAGAGGGCCCGGCCAGTCCGGGTGGCCGCGATCCGGAAAGCGTCGAACGCGATTGGCACTACGTGTCTTCCTTCGTTTTATCGGCATGCTTGATTCACCTCGATATCATCCTGGGTCAGGCCCCTGTGGCCTCATTCAGAATCCGCTTCCACTCGGTTTGGTCTACGGTCTCCGCCTCGTCGATGAGCATGATGGGAATCCCGTCACGAATCGGATAGCGCTTGCGCGTGGCTGAATCGGTGGAATACAGCCAGTCGCCCACCTGCACCAGTGGCGCGTGGGACTCGGGGCAAACCAGGATCGACAGGAAATCCTTATCCAATTCCGCCACGAGCGTCTCCCCAGCCGGTTCGGTTTACAGGTCAGCGTCGACCAAACCTCCTATACTAGCCCTCTTTTCACGAACATGCAACGCAGCGCCGACGGGTGGTGTGGGGTGGGTCTGCCCGCGGTTTTTGGCTGCACTCTGCGTGACGCACCACACTACCCCTGGTGTAGTGTCTCACAATTGACGCAACGTATTCTTTGCCGAACCGCGACCGTCAGGGAGT
>JBGPAW010000386.1:0-3744 GCA_041480905.1 Phycisphaerae bacterium | reverse complement strand
CTGGTGGCGGCGTGGGTGCCGCAGTACGTCGGGATGTGACCTGACCTCGATGATTCATAGCCACGGGGGCAGTAGAATGGGGAGGCGTCTGGTGACCCCTCCCCCTCGTCGAACCGGACGTGCCGATTTCCCGCATCCGGCTCTCCTGGAAACTCTCGGCGTAAGGCATTCGCCAGAACCTGCATGAAGCCGCCTCACCCGTAGACCAGCCCCAGCCGCTTGAAGTGTTCATAGTACGTCACTCCCGGCGGTGGTTGGTAGGGCCGTTGGCTACGTCTCCGCAGAGGCGTGGTCGGCCGCTCCCGCACCAACCGGTTGATCTCCCGAAAAGCCTTCCGCGGGTAACCCAGCCCGAAGTAGTTCGCCCACCTCCTTTCAGGTGACAAGATCAGCCAGGCTTGGCCTGGCGCACCCAAGACACCAAGAAAAATGCAGAGAATCTCTTCGTGTCTTGGTGCCTTTGTGGCGAATCATCAGGCCAAGCGACGAGATCCATGAAAGGCAGCCTCCGCGGAGCGCTTCGGGTCTTCCGCTCCGCCGCGGAAAGGGCCACATGATCTCGTCCGGTGCGGGCGAAGCTGGTGCGGCGTTTGCGCCCGCTGCCCATGGGCCGACCCAGGAAACGAAGGCCGATCTTGGGCCTCAAGCAGGATCAGAAATAGGTGACTGTCCCCTATTTCCCCTATTTCCCCCAGTTGGCCTGGCTCTTGGCCACCTGCCCGGCGGACGACCTGCGCAACGGCGCCCAAGCCGTCCGGTATGCCCGCCAACTCTGCCCCCAAGCCGGGTCGTGCCCGCCGGACTATCTGGACACCCTGGCCGCCGCCTGACCCAACGGGCCAGTTCCAGGAGGCTGCCGAACTCGCCCGGCGCGCTGTGCAAGAGGCCCGCAAGGATCCCGCCCCAGTGGACGAGGATTTCCTCAGCCAGGTTGCCGCTCGGCTGGAACTCTATGAAGCGAGGCAGCCGTACCACCAACCCGCGCCGCCCTCCCAAGAGCCTCGCTCACCCAAGTAACGCCGCTGGAGAACCTCCCGGAAACCAAACACCGCCCAGTGTAGTGCATCAGTGAAACGCCAGCCTATCCGAACCGCGACCGTCAGGGAGCGGCATGACTTGGCGAGGTGCTGGACCGCTCCCTGACGGTCGCGGTTCGGCAAAGGATATGTTGCGTCAATTGTGAGGCACTACGCCAGCTGACAGCCGAGAGCTCATATGAGAAACATCAGCGTGAACATGATCAGCCAGACGACGTCCAGGAAGTGCCAATACATACCCACCAGCTTGACGCCCTGATGGTCGGCCGGCGTGTAGCCTCCGCGAAAGGCCCGGACCGTCACCACCGACAGCGGGACCAGCCCGCCCAGCACGTGGGCGCCGTGCAGACCGGTCAGCAGGTAGAAGGTGAACATGTACAGGCCGGTGGAGGCGGTAGCCTGAATGGCGATCAGCCAGGCCCAGTTGAGAGCCTGCGACACCAGGAATACCACGCCGAGCAGCGTGGTGATCAGCATGGCTCCGATCAACGCTCCGGCATTGCCGTGACGGATGGCCCGTAACGCCGCGTGCATCGTGCCGCTGCTGACCAGCAGGGTTATCGTGCTGACCCACAATCCGCGCGGCAGATGGGGCATACCCGGCGGCGGCCAGACCTGGGCCCGCGCCCGCACCACCAGGTACCCGATGAGACTGGCGGCGAACAGGATGGACAGCGACAGGAGGAACAGAGCCATGCCGAATGTGCCCAGTCCCGCGGCGGTTCGGCCGCCGACAGCCGGCAGGGGCGGCTCACCGGCGGGACCCGACTGTGGATGGGGTATAGGCGTCATCGTAACAACTCAGGGGCGTGGCCGGGGATCAACTCCGGTTGGTACGCCAGCGTATCCATCAGGGCCAAACCGACAAAGAGCATCACGAATACGAGGGCACTTACAAAGACGATCGCGTTGAACGGCTTGTCCCAACGCAGGTGCATAAAATAGAGGGCGACGAGTGAGCCCTTGACCGTGGCGATCCCCATCGCCAGCCAGAGATTGAGCGCGCCGAAGTTGAAGTGGGTCACTTGGACCGTCACGTAAGTAAGGACCGCGAGAGCGGCCCACACGCCCACCAGGAGCAACCATGGAACGACGTGGACATTGCCGTGGTCCGAGAGTTGAGGACTCAGGACTGAGGACTCAGGACTGAGGACTGAGGAATGCGTGGAAAACGAAGATTCGTTGGTCATTTGCTGCCTCGTTGTTGATCTCTCTGACGCTCGACGGAAGCTCGCAGGCCGCCGACCAATCTGGCAACCTCCTCGGCTGTGGCCATCAGCGAAAGAAAGCGATCTTTCGATAAGTAGTCGATATCGAATGCCACATACAACTGCGACCGAAGCTCCGCACAGGAAGCTTTTGCCGTCGAAAGAAACTGATGGAATTCAGCGCGCCCGCCCCGTTCAAACCCCTCCGCTAAATTCGACATGATGGACACCGCCGCGCGTTGAATCTGCCGACCCAGTGCGTAGTCTTTTCCAAAATTGCCTTCCCGCGAGACGCGATAGATATCCCTGGTGAGGGCACGGGCTTTTTGCCAGGCAATTAAATCCTCGAAGCGCTCGATCCGGTTCACGTTATGGTTGTGCCCAAGTTCCACTTTCTACTCTCCGTCCTCGGCTCTCCCTCCTCAGTCCTCAGTCCTCAGTCCTGAGTCTTCAGTCCTTACCCTACTCAATGAATTAGATAGAGCAGCGGAAACAGATAGATCCATATCAAATCGACCAGGTGCCAATAGAGCCCGCCGAAGTCGACGGGGGTGAAGTAGTGACCCCCGAAGCGACCCCGAGACGCCCCGACCAGCAGCCACACGATGACCGACATCCCCGCCAAAACGTGCAAACCGTGCAGACCGGTCATCGCAAAATAGATGCCAAAAAAAATGTGGACGTTGCTCGGGCGGGTCAAGATGCCGTGTGGCGTTGGCTCCTCGAGTTGGCCGGCAAGCACGTAGGGGGCGAGGCCGGCGGGTCCGGTGGCAGCCGGAGCGATGGTCGAACGTTCGTCGGCGGGCCGGGTCGTGGCGGGGGCGGAAGTCGTCGTCGCGTCGGGCATGCCGGTGGCGACGTGACCACGGGCAGTCGAGGCGCGCGCGGTGGGTTTGGTTGAGGCCGGACTGGACGATGGCGGGGCGTGGTCGCTCCCGCCGGGAGCCTCATCCGGGTGGAACCGCGCACCCCACAGCAGGCCATGTTTCCATTTGTGGTGGTATTCGACGTACTTGATCCCCAGAAAACCGCACGCACAGGCCAGGGTCAACGCCAGGTTAAGGATCAATCCGCGCCGCTGGCCGAGTTGGGCGCAGCGCACAGCCCAGGCCATGGTCAAACTGCTGCAAATCAGCACCAGAGTGTTGGTCCCCCCGAGCCGCACGTCCAGGTATTGGTGGGCATAGATGAAGATTTCGGGGTGGTTCGCCCGGTACACGGCATAAGCGCAGAACAGCCCGCCGAACAACAGGATTTCGGTCGCCAGGAACAACCACATGCCCAGCTTGCCGGCCTCAAACTGCTGTTGAGGCGTCGCGAAGTGATGCGCCAGGTGCGGCGGATGATCATGGGTGGTGCGGTCAGTCAAGCGGTTGTGTCCTACGCCAACCATCGTCCCTGGCATGTCCTTTGGATTGGGAACGCAGAGTCTCTGCGTTCACTTCTGGTTCATTCCGGTCCTGGAGACGTATCCACTGATCTGCGGGTCGTATTCCAGG
>JBGPAW010000385.1:0-3749 GCA_041480905.1 Phycisphaerae bacterium | reverse complement strand
CTGAGTCTGGTGGATCGCGGCCTCCGCTCCCTCAGTTCGGTCTACATGTTCTTCGATCCGCAGCACCACCCCCGGAGCCTGGGCACGTTCTCCATCCTATGGGAGACGGATCATTGCCGGCGGGTCGGTCTCCTTTACTACTACCTGGGTTTCTACGTTGCCGATTGCCGCGCCATGGCCTATAAGACCCGCTATCGTCCTTGCGAGGTCCTGCACCAACGCCGGCATTGGGTGACCTTGACCTCGGAACTCTGAACGGGGAACTGTTGGCGTGGTCCGGTCTTCGCGCCGGTCAGACTGTGTGAACGTGCCCGACTCCTATACCGACCGCGCGCTGGCCCGCCGGGAGTTCCGGCGCATCTTACTCATTAAACCCAGTTCGCTCGGCGACATCGTGCATGCTCTGCCAGTGCTCCGCGCCCTACGTCGGCGCTACCCCAACGCCTGCATTGATTGGCTGGCGGCCAAGTCGTGGGCCGGTTTGCTCGCCGGGCATCCGGAGATCGACGAGGTGCTCATCTTCGATCGCAGGCGGTTCAGCCGGTTGGGCACGAGTTTCTCCGCGACGGCGGAATTCTGGCGCTTTCTGATGACGTTGCGGGCGCGGCGTTATGATCTGGTCATCGACTTGCAGGGTTTGTTCCGCTCCGGTTTTTTGGCCTGGGCGTCGGGGGCGAGCGTCCGCCTCGGATTTGCCGCCGCACGGGAGTGGGCCTGGGTGTTCTACACGCACCGGATGTTCGTGCCTGCGGGTGTCTTGCATGCCGCCGAGAAAAACTACCTCGTCGCCCGCGCGCTGGGGATCGCGGACGCGCCGATGACCTTCGATCTCGCCCTGAGCGAGGCGGAGCGCCGCCAGGCCGCCGAGATCCTGCAAGCCGCTGGGTTGCCCCTCGAAGCGCGGTTCGCCGTGGTCCTGCCGGGCGCCCGCTGGGAGACCAAACGCTGGTTCCCCGAGCGCTTCGCCGAGGTCATCGACCGGCTGGCTGCCGAGCACCGCCTGCCCAGCGTGTTGATGGGCGGGCCGGACGAACGCGAGCTGTGCACTTCCGTCGCCGGGGCGTGCCATTCCCAGCCGATCAACCTCGCCGGTCAGACCGAGTTGCGGGAAATGGCCGCCATCCTGGACCGCGCCGCGGTGGTGCTCTGCCATGATTCGGCCCCGATGCACCTGGCCGCGGCGCTGCACCGGCCGCTGGTGTGCATCCTCGGTCCGACTCATCCCGCCCGCACCGGTCCCTACGGGACCGCCGCCGCCATTCTCCAGGCGCATCTGCCCTGCGTGCCGTGCTACCTGCGGAAGTTGTCGCAATGCCGCTTCCATCATCAGTGTATGCACGAGGTGAGCGCCGCGGAGGTCAGCCGAGCGATGGCGGCTGCGCTCCAGCAGCCGCGTCCGCAGGCGGATGACCCCCCGGGTCCCTGACGTTTTCGGCGGGGTGGGTGGCCCAGGTCCTTCGGACCTGGGGAAGCGATTACCTCGCACCACCGAACTGCACGATATCCGGCTTCATGGCCTTCACCAGCAATCGCTCCCCCACCTCCAGAGGAGGTGGGGCACCCGCCTCTTTCTGAGCTCACCGGAACTCGCTATCCTATTCACCTTTGGCCCGGTCGAGGATACCCTCGGGGGAGGCCGGGCGAACTCAAAATGGGGATGCTGCCGCGGTGAAGGATACCTGGCGGAAAACCCGCTCCATCTTATTGGCGCACGTGCTCCACACCGATGATACGCCGCACAGCATCGCGCTGGGCGCCGCCTTGGCTGTATTGGTCGCTTTCACGCCGACCATTCCATTCCACACGGTTCTGGCGGTCACTTTGGCGGCGCTGCTGGGGGCCAACAAGGCGGTGTGCGTCCCCGCGGTATGGGTGGTCAACCCGGTGACCGCGGTGCCCATCTGGGGGGCGTGTTGGGCCGTGGGCCGTGCCCTGACTCGGACGCTGACGCAGGCGGCGAACGGGGGCAACGGCGAACGCATGTCTGCCGTGTTGACCAAGCTTACCTCGGCCCATGCCGGGGGTGGCTTCTGGTCCCATCTCTTCGAGGCCGCTTTCTGGACGCGAATCTTCGGCATGATGTTTGAGTTCGGCATCGAGCTGTGGGTGGGGGGGGTGTTGCTCGGTAGTGCGGCGGGCTGCATCACCTACCTGGTGACGCGGTGGGGGGTGACCGAATACCGCCAACGCCGACGGGTCGCCAGGATCTACCGCAATATCCATCGGGCCCGCCTCCGCAAGGCCAAACATGCCCGCCGACTTCAGGTGGACCGTCTCGCCCCCTCGGCCGACCATGCCTGAGCAGGATCAAACGGTCTTGCCGCGGAGCTTCAGGCCCTGGCCGACGTGGGTCACCTGCGTCACCGCCGGGTTCTGCCCGAAGACAGCCGCCATACGCACCCCGCGATTAGGCCGCCGGGGGGTTGACGTTTGGCCCGCTGCGTGTCAGGATATCCGCCGGTAGCGCCACTAGCTCAATTGGACAGAGCATCGGTCTACGGAACCGAAGGTTGCTGGTTCGAGTCCAGCGTGGCGCGGTGACACTTTCGCGGCACCGCGATGCACGGCGGTGCGGGAAGTGTCTTTCTTTGCGCGACTTACATGAGCGTCACAAGCCGTCACCGCATCAGCTTCGGTGCAAACCGATGCAGGGCGTATCCGCCCTGGTGTCCCCTGTTCCGGTAAGAAATCCGGTAAGCCGGACGGTAAGCTTTTTCCGTCGATTCCGGTCGCTCGCGCCGCTTCCCGCTCGGGTCCGGTGGATAGGTCCGGCAAGGCGTCCAGCGCGTCCGCTTGCTCGCCGATCAGTGTGTGCGTGTAGCGGTCCATCGTCAGCGTGATCGTGGAGTGCCGGGCCAACGCTTGGGCCAACTTCGGATGGACGCCGCCCTTGGCGAGCGCCGTGATGTAGGCGTGACGCAAGCTGTGGAAGTCCGCAACGCGCCCTGATTCGTCGCGGTAGGGTATGCCCGCCGCGTCCAGGTCCGCCCGCAGCATCTTGGCCGTCTTATCGCTCGGGGGCATCGTGGCGAATACCGGGTGTTTCCGGGTCCACCTTGCCCATGATCGTGTGCCAGCGGGCCAGGGATTGCGCCGTAGAGGCTTTCAGCGGCAGCACGTCATCCCGCCGATGCTTGGAGGAGGCCGCCTTGACCGTCACCGTGGACAGGCCCGCGTCCAGGTCGAACGATCCCCAAGTGAGAGACCGCAACTCGCCCGCTCGTAAGCCGGTCTCGACGGCGAGCTGGTAGAGCGTCGCCCGATCCGAGCCGATCATCCCGAACCGTACCGAGCCGGTGCGGGCCGCGTCCAACATCCGTCGCAGTTCGTCGGGGTCCAGCGCTCGCCGGTCGTGCCGCCGGTCGGTGCGGACATTGCCGCCTTGCAGGTGCGAAAGCGGGTTATCCGGTGCCCGCCCGTCTCGGACCGCCCAGCGGCAGAAGGCTTTGCACGCCGCAAGGTAGAAGTTGATGCTCTGCACACTCAGCCCCGGCTTGTCCGTCCGACCGTTGCGCAGCTCCGCCAAGTAGGCTTGCAGACGCGACGCGGACAGATCGGGCCAGAAGGTGAAGCCGCATCCGTCCAGCACTTTGCGGACCCGAGGGACGGTCGTGGCGATATGGTACCCGCCTGGTGCCGCTCAAGACCATGGTGCCACTGGGCCTCGTGGTGGACGTGCTCTCCCTGATCTGGGTCGTGAGTTGCGTTCGCTGCTTGGTCTAGCGGGGCTCCTCCAGGCCCGGGAGCCG
>JBGPAW010000384.1:0-3759 GCA_041480905.1 Phycisphaerae bacterium | reverse complement strand
GGTCGCGCAGCCGAGTGAGGCGCGCCGCCTCCGGTCCCATCTCCGCCGCGGCGATTTCCACCGCCCGGCCCAATCCAACGATCCCGGGCACGTTCAGCGTGCCGGAGCGCATGCCGCGCTCGTGTCCGCCGCCGTGCATCACCGCCTCACAGCGGACCCGTGGTCCCTTGCGGCGCACGTACAAAGCTCCCACGCCCTTGGGGCCGTAGAGCTTGTGCCCGGAGAGGCTGAGGAGGTCGATCCCCATCGACTCCACGTCGATGGGGATTTTGCCGACCGCCTGCGTCGCGTCCGTATGAAACAGGACGCCCCTCTCCTTGCATATTTTCCCGATCTGCGAGACCGGCTGGAAGGTGCCGATCTCATTGTTGGCCGCCATCACCGACACCAGGATCGTCTCGTCGGTGATCGCCCCCGCCAACTCGTTCAGGTCGATCCGGCCGGTCCGATCCACCTCAAGATAAGTGACCCGGAACCCTTGTTGTTCCAGGTACTTACACGGGTCGAGGACGGCCTTGTGTTCGATCGTTTGGGTAATGATGTGGCGGCCTTGGTCGGCGTACATGGCCGCCACCCCTTTGATGGCGATGTTGTTGCTCTCCGTCGCCCCGCTGGTGAAGACGATCTCCTTGGCGGTCTTGGCGCCGATGATCCCAGCCACCTGCTCGCGGGCCCGCTCGACCGCCTTCTCCGCCTCCCAACCAAAGGAGTGGCTGCGGCTGGCGGCGTTGCCGAACCGCTCGCAGAAGTAGGGTCGCATGGCCTCGAACACCCGCGGATCACACGGGGTGGTGGCGTTGTTATCGAGATACACTCTCATGGTGACGCTCCCTCATATCTGGACGAGGTCGGGAACGCTCCCGGGCCAGGTACGCTCGACCACGTCGCCCAAACTGATGTCGCGAAAAAACTGATCCAGCTTTCCCTGCACCACTTGAACGGGGGGGCGCACCGGACACCACGCTGACCGCCCGCACGTTTCCAGGGCCTCCCCGTCCGGCTGCTCGCTACACAGAGTCACCTGGACCGGACCCTCGATCGCGCCGATGATTTCCGACAGACGGATGGACTCCGCCGGCCGGACCAACATGTACCCGCCGTGAGCGCCGCGGACACTGCTGACCAAGCCTTCGCGCTGCAGCGTTTTGAGGATGTTCATGAGCACCGACAACGGGATGTCGTAGCGGTCCGCGACTTCCCGGGCACTGCTCACGTTTCCATTACGCCGGGCAGCTTCACCGAGGCAGGTCATCGCCAGCAGGGCGTACTCGGTTTTTCGGGTTAAGACCACCATTGCTCGTCGTTATCTCTCGGCAGCGACCCGCCTATCCGGGTTGCTCGCTACTAGGGAATATAGTACTAAATCGGTACCATTTCAAGCGTGATTCAACAAAAAAGTGACATGAATGTAACCGATTGATTGCCAAGATGTTACAATGCACGGTCGGGACGTTTATTCTCGGGCGAAGCACGTTCTGGGCCGCCCGAGAGGGTATGCTCCCCTCGCCATCGATGGGAACCATGCGGGGGGTACTGAGGCGGCTTGGGCAAAGCCCATGAAGCGAGAGTTGAAACCATGATCTCCTGGGAAGAAGTCAGGAACCGGTTCGTCGGGGATGGCGGCGCAGTCCAAACCATGGGGCGACGCACCGTCGCGGTCCATTACGGGGCTCCCGCGGCCGAGTACGCGGCCATTGACGCGGTGGGCGGCGTCTGCGATCGAGCCGACCGAGCCACGTTCCAGATCACCGGCGCCGACCGGGCGAGTTGGCTGCACAACCTCACCACGAACCAGATCACGCAACTGGTGCCGGGACAAGGTTGCTACGCTTTTGCGCTGAACGTCAAAGGCCGCATCTTGTTTGACTTGAACGTTCTGGTCGATGAAGACCGCATCTGGGTGGACCTCGATGACCGCTTCGTGGAGACTGCACTAAGTCACTTTGCGAAGTACACTGTTGCCGAAGACGTGCGGATCTCCGATGGCTCCGAAACGTTCGCGCGGTTGGCCGTCGTAGGCTCCGGGGGCGTCGCCGCGCTAGGTGCGATCCTCGACGACAACTCGCTCCGCGGGCCGCGCGCTTCAGCCTCCGCGGACCGTTCCTCGGAAGTGTCGCCCACCCTCTTGACGATGTACCCATGCCGCTTCGGCGACTCATCTCTGCTGGTTTTCGTTAACTGCTTCTGTGGAATGGAGGCCGCCGAGATCATTGTGCCGGCGGACACGGCAGCGCTCTTGTGGGACCGTTTGGCTCGAACGGACACTGGCACGCTGGCGCCCGTCGGGCGGCGGGCGTTGGACACGCTCCGCATCGAAGCGGGGATTCCCTGGTCGGTGAGCGAGCTGAACGACGAGGTCGTTCCCGCGGAGACGATGCAGTTGGCCCGCGCCGTCAGTTTCACCAAGGGATGCTATCTGGGTCAGGAGGTGGTCGAGCGGATGCGGGCCCACGGGAGTCTGGCCCGCAAGCTGGTGGGCTTGGAGTTCGCCACCGGCGTCACGGTTTCCCCGCCCAGCCCGATCGAGGCGGAAGGCAAGACCGTAGGCACGCTGACCAGCTTCTGCCACTCCCCGAAGGTGGGCCGCCCGATTGGGCTGGGTTACGCACGCGTGGTTCACAGCCGTCCGGGAACCGTCGTGACTGTGGGTCGGGCGTCAGCCACCATCCGTGCATGGCCTTTCCAAAGATTGACCGAGGAGCAGTCGTCGGGGTGGTCGGCGGGCTGATGCTCGTCGGCGACGTAGACTTGCGTGACCTCGCCGTTTTCCAGGCGGCGTTCCTCGGGCCATAGCCTTGAGCGGCTTAGCTTCGTTGGTCCGGCGTGGTCCACGTTGCCCTGAGTTGCGTTGACACTCTCGGACCCCACCCTTACCATCAGTTCACTGTGGTAGCTTGGTTTTCAGCAAGCGAAAGGTGACATTAACATGGCAGTGAGCTTCAAAGACCTCAAGGTTCCGACCAGCGGCCAACCGATCACCATGACCCCTACGGGGCTGAACGTCCCGGACCAGCCCATCATGCCGTTCATCGAGGGCGACGGCACCGGTCCGGACATCTGGCGGGCGACGAAGCGCGTGCTCGACGCGGCGGTGGAAAAGGCTTACCGCGGCAAGCGCCGGATCGCCTGGTTCGAGGTGTACGCCGGGCAGACAGCCTATGACCGGTTCAACACCTGGTTGCCGGACGACACGCTGGGGGCTTTTCGCGAGTACCTGGTCGGCATCAAGGGACCGCTGACCACGCCGATCGGCGGCGGCATCCGCTCGCTCAACGTGGCCCTGCGGCAGATGCTCGATCTGTACGTTTGCCTGCGGCCGGTGAAGTATTTTAAGGGGGTGCCCTCGCCGGTGAAGCGCCCGGAGCTGGTGGACGTAGTCATCTTCCGCGAAAACACCGAGGACATTTACGCCGGGATCGAGTGGTCGGCCGGTTCGCCCGAGTGCAAGCAGGTCATCGAGTGGCTGCAAAAAACGATGGGCGTGAAGAAAATTCGTTTCCCGGAGACCAGCGGCATCGGCATCAAGCCGGTCAGCCGGGAGGGCACGGAGCGGCTGGTGCGGGCGGCGATGCGTTATGCGCTGGAGAACGGGCGGAAGTCGCTGACCTTCGTGCACAAGGGCAACATCATGAAGTTCACCGAAGGCGCTTTCCGCGACTGGGGCTACGCCCTGGCCAAGACCGAGTTCGGGGCCAAGGACCTCGACGGCGGCCCGTGGCAGACGCTCAAAAACCCCAAGACCGGCAAGGACCTGGTCAT
>JBGPAW010000383.1:0-3825 GCA_041480905.1 Phycisphaerae bacterium | reverse complement strand
GACGCCCTTCTCCAGTTCGGCAGCGAAGCGCTGCATCTCCGGCTCGGCCCAGAGCCGCCCCAGCGCGGTAGCGGCGTAGGCCTCACGGACCGCGTCCGCCCCGGACCATTCCAGGTAGAGCACGCTCTCTTTGGGCATGCTGCCGGCCAATTCGGCAGCGCCTGCGACGGACGTTCCGCTGCCGACGAACGCTGCCCACGTGAGCCACAACAAACTGAGTGTACGGACGGTGGATTCCATCATTGAACTCCTTTGCTTACGCCGCGGGAACGGTATGGGTGACTGCGGTGGGCAGCGGCACCGGTTCGCCATGACTGCGGAGAGAGTCAAGGTGCAGCTCGACGGCTTGCTCAATTAACTCCTTCACCTCTTCGAGAGTGTCCCCGCAAGACACACACCCCGGCAAGTCCGGCACATAGGCCGAGTAGCTTCCGTCGCCGGCCTTCTCAATCACGACTACGTAATCCATGAAACACCTCACTTCAGACCGGCCTGCTTAAGACGGTATTTCATCGTAGCATGCCTCGGGCATTCTGCGAAGCGCGTTCTCTATTCTCCAGAGAACATTCCGCGGGACGCTCTCCTGCCCAACCTGCCGGCAGGCCCGTCCTACGCCACTCCTCTTGATTAGCGGCGGGTGGACTCCGTCTTATTCCACCTGGACGAATTTCTCCGCCTTGGCCCCGCAGATCGGGCACGAGGCCGGCGGCTCGCCGAATTCGATGTGGCCGCATACCGGACACAGATAGAACCGCGTTTCGCCCAGGTCTTTGCCGCATGCCGCCGCCGCCAGGGCCAGCTTGTACAGCTTGGCATGGACCGCCTCCGCCTGGACGGCATAGGCGAACATGCGTTTGGCCCGGTGCCCGTCGGCCTGGGCCTGCTCCAGCATGGGCGGGTACATCTCGGTGTACTCGTAGGTCTCGCCGTCGATCGCCGCTTGCAGGTTCTCGGCGGTCGCGCCGATGCCGTCCAGGGCCGCCAGGTGCCCCTCGGCGTGAATCCGCTCCGCCTCCGCCGTGGTGCGGAACAACCGGGCGATGTTGGGGAAACCGTCCTGTTCCGCCCGCTGCGCGAACACCCGGTACTTGCGGTGCGCTTGACTTTCCCCGGCGAACGCTTCCCTGAGGTTTTCTTTGGTGGCGGGCATGTCGTGTCTCCTGATGGTAGAGCCCACGGGGCATCGTTGGGCGATCGCCTCTTGGAGCGTAGGCCCCCTTACGAAGGGTATACTACTGTTCTCTGGAGGATCGCACCAGGACCGGCTCGCGGGCGTAACGCGGCGGGTGTAGCTGTAGGTCTTGGTAGATCGGGAGGGTGAGGCTCCTGCCGAGCCGTGTGATTCGGCTCGCCGGGAGGCTTGCCCTCCCCTGTTGCCAAAGTTCCCGGCCGCACCCTAACCCGGCCGCGCGGCAGGTTATGTCGTCCGACCGCCGCCACAAGTTTCGACACGCGGACGGACGGGGAGCCGCGCCAGCCGGTTTGATTCGTGAACCTGCCGGCGATATAGTCTTCCCCTGTCCCCCGCGAGATCGTCACGTTCGCGGCGACGTAGGATATACGTGCCATGAAGACCGCGGTGATCATCATTCTTCTCTTGCTCGTTTTCGTTCTCGGGTGGTATGCGCTGCGTACGTACCGCATCACCTTGTACGGCGAGAGGGGCGAGCTCCAGAAGGTCACGCGCGGCAACCTGACCATCCCGATCAACGCCACTGGCGAGGTCCGCTACAAGTCCCTGACCGAGGTCAAGTCCGAAGCCAGCGGGACGGTCGAAGAACGACGGTTCGAGGCGGGCGACGCCGTGAAGAAGGGCGACTTGCTCGTCCGCCTGTCGCGCGACGACGAGCAGCGGAACGTGGACCGGGCCGAGGCCGAACTGACCCGCGCCAAAGCCAACCTGGAACGGTCCCAGATCACCCTCCGTGAGCGCCGGGAGATCGGCGTGGCCAAGGCCCAGGCCAACCTCGACGGTATCGTCGCCCAATTGGCCGACGCGGAGCACGAATGGCGGCGGATCGAACAGCTTTACACCGGCAAGGACGCCAACGACCGCGAGCTGGTCCAGGCGCGTACCACCTACGACCGGCTCCGGGCCTCCAAAGCCGGCGCGGAGGCCGATGTCCAGGAAGCCCAGCTCAGCATCGAGATGGCGGAAAAAGACGTGGTCTTGGCGGAGGCGACCAAAACCACGGCGGAGAAGAACCTGAGCGAGGCCCAGCAGCGCCTGGACGAAACTGACGTGTTCTCTCCCAACGACGGCCTGGTCATTCAGATCCCCGTGCAAATCGGCGAGGTGATCCAGGCGGGCAAGGGCGCGTACACCCTCGGGACGGTGCTGGCCGTCGTGGGCGACGTCTCCGAAGTTTTCGTGCGGGCCGAGGTGGACGAGGCCGATTTCGGCGTGATCCACGAGCTCGCCCCGCCGGAGGCGCGGCCGGGCGGTAACGTCCGGGCCGAGGCCGACGCCCCGCCTGAGGTCCCCATCAATCAGGACGCGGCCACCGTGCGGGTGTTGGTGGAGGCCTATCGGGACGAGGAGTTCACCGGGGCGATCAAGCGGATCTACCCGGAGCCGCGCAAGGCTGCCTCGGTCGTGACGTACTACGTGGATATTCTGTTGACCAGCCCCAACCGTGACAAGTTGGCCATGGGCATGCAGGCCGACGTGGAGTTCACCGCCCAGTCGGTGCACGACGTCTTGCTGGTACGGCACGACGCCATTCACAAGGAAGACAATCAACTGGGCGTTCATGTGCCCGTGAAGGTGGAGGGCAAGACGGATCCGCAGCCGAAGTTCATCAAGTGCCGCTTTGGTCTGGACAACGGGCTGTACGCGGAAGTGCTGGAGGGCCGCCTCAAGGAAGGCGACCCGGTGTACACCAAGCTGCCCCAGTCCCCCGAAGAAAAAGAGAAATAGCGCCCGGCGGACTCGCTCAGCGCCGCGCACGCACGATCGCGATTCCTGCTACCGAACATGATCCAAGTGACCGCGATGACCAAGGTCTACGAGATGGGCGCCGCCCAGGTCCGGGCGCTCGACGGGGTGGACCTGCTCATCACCGAGGGCGAGTTCGTCAGCATCAGCGGGGCGTCCGGCAGCGGTAAGAGCACCCTGATGCACCTGCTAGGCTGCCTCGACCGCCCCACCTCCGGCACCTATGAGTTCGACGGGAAGCCCGTCCACCAGTTCAGCGACCGGAAGTTGGCCCGTATCCGCAACCAGTCCATCGGCTTCGTCTTTCAAACGTTCAATCTGATCAACCGCACGTCGGCCATCGACAACGTGGCCGTCCCGCTGATCTACGGGCGGCACGGGTCGGCCAAGACCCACGCCCTGGAAGCCTTGCGCCGGGTCGGGCTGGCCGACCGGGCCCGGCACAAGCCCGGCGAACTGTCCGGCGGGGAGCGGCAGCGCGTGGCCATCGCCCGCGCCATTGTAAATCACCCGCGCCTGATCCTGGCCGACGAACCCACCGGCAACCTGGACTCCAGGACCGGTGAACAGATTCTGGAGATTTTCCATTCGCTCCATGATGAAGGGGCCACCGTCGTCCTGGTCACGCACGAGATGAACATAGCCGCCCAGGGTCAGCGGCTGATCAACATGAAAGACGGCAGAATCATCGAGGACCGGCACATCACCGAGGCGCTGCGGGCGCAACTGCTGCAATCCGGCTCTCACTACCTTGGCCGGACCGCGGAGTTGGTCCAGGCCGGAGAGTAGCGGCATGTTCTTCCTCAAGATTTGCCTGATGGCCTTGCGGAGCCTGTGGACCAACCTGCTCCGCACGCTGCTGGCCACGCTCGGCGTCATCATCGGGG
>JBGPAW010000382.1:0-3834 GCA_041480905.1 Phycisphaerae bacterium | reverse complement strand
CAAAACGAAATCAACCGGATGTTCGACCGGGTGTGGCACGGCGGATTGTCCACCGGACCGCTGGACGGCTATGCCTGGGCCCCGGCCATCGACGTGCTCGATGAGCCGGACCGCGTGGTGGTCACAGCGGAGGTGCCGGGCCTGGAGGCGGCCGACATCGAGCTGAGCTACCAGGACAACCGCTTGACCCTCAAGGGGCAGCGCCCCGCGCCATGCCCCGAGGAGGCGGCCAAACGTCTGGTCCGGCGGGAGCGCCGCTATGGGGCGTTCGCGCGGACCATCGACCTGCCGGCGGAGATCGACGCCGACAACATCACCGCCGCGGCCCGCAACGGGGTGATGACGGTGACGCTGCCCAAGGTGGCGCAAGCGCGCGGCAAGGCGATCAAGGTCGACGTCGCCGAGTAACCGGGGTGGCTATGAGTCCAGTGCACACCACGTCAAGCTGGGGGGTCCCGCTCGTCTTATTGGGTCTGCTCCACGGGTGCAGCACGATCCGGCCGAACGAGGGGATCACCGTGGGTCGGGCTTGGGAGGAACCGCCATCGCCCCCGGCGGGCGCGCGGCCGCACACCGCGGCGAGCGGGTCTGAACCGAAGCCGGCCTCCGCTTCCTCACCGGGCACCGGGGCGGTGATCGCCGTGGTGGACGGGCACGACATTACCCGCGACCGGCTGATCGAGCTGCTGATCCGCGGGCACGGCGTGGGCGTGCTCGAGCAGATCATCGTGCTCGAAGCCGCCCAACGTGAAGCGGCGACTCGCGGGCTGAAGGTCGGCGAAGCCGAGGTGTCCGCCGAGTATGACGGCGCGCTCCGCCGTCTGCTCAGTCCATTGCCCGCGGAGGAGGAGGGACCGCTCAACCGCGAGGAGGGCGAGCGCGTGCTGGAACGGATTCTCTCGTCGCGGAACATCTCGCGCGCGGAGTACGTGTTGGGCATGCGGCGCAACGCGTACCTGCGGAAGATCGTCGCGCATGAGATGCACTTCACGGAGGAGCAGTTGAAGGCGGAGTACGGGCGGGCTTACGGGGAGCGTGTCAAGGTCCGCCACATTCAAGTCGCCACCCTGGCCGAGGCCGAGCGGGTCGGCAAGCTGCTCGCGGCCGACGACGCGGACTTCGCGGAGGTCGCCCGGCGCTATAGCGCTAACCCCAACACGGCTGCCGCGGGGGGGGTGCTGCGCATCTTCGCGCGCGACGACGAGGACGTTCCGGCGCTGATGCGGACGACGGCCTTCGCCCTGGAACCCGGGCGAATCTCCGCTCCCTTGCGGATTGGCGAGTGGTACCACGTTCTGAAGGTGGAGGAGCGTTATCCGCCGGAGCGAAGCGCGTTTGCCGAAGTCCGCGCGGAGTTGGAGAAGCAGCTCCGTGAGCGTTTGACCGAACCGGCCATGCAGCAACTGCACCAGACCCTGCTGCAACAGGCGCAGGTTGAAATCCTGGACCCGGTGTTGGCTGAGGAGTACCAGCGCAAACATCGACAGCCAACGCCGTGAAGACTAACATACCCCGCCTGGCCACGCGGAGACAAGTGGGCGGTGCGATACGGATTGAGAATGGAGAATTGAGAATGGAGAATGAAAAACGGAAACCGCCGGACCCCGGCGCAGCGCGATTCTTCTTTCTCCATTCTCCATTCTCCATTCGTCATTCATGGCCCCGTACCCGGTGGCGTTGCCATGGAGGAGCGGGCGGTGTCGTCTGCGGGTAGGTACAAGGCGATCCTGTTGTTCGGCTGTCCCGGTTGCGGCAAGGGCACGCAGGGGCAGGTGTTGGCCGGCATGCCCAACCTGCTGCACCTGGCGATGGGAGACATCTTCCGGGCCCTGGACAAACAGAGTGACATCGGCAAGGAATTCCTGTCTTACTCCACCAGGGGCCTGCTGGTCCCCGACGATCTGACGGTGCGAGTCTGGAAGCGGCACGTCGAGAGTCTCGCGGCGACCGGCACGTTTCGTCCCGCCTATCACGTGCTGCTTTTGGACGGTATCCCGCGGACCCCCAGCCAGGTGGAGTTACTGCGCGAGCTGATCGAAGTGTTGTGTGTGATTCACCTGGGCATCGACGACCGGGACGTCCTGGTGAGGCGGCTCAAAGGTCGGGCGCTCAAATCCAATCGACCCGACGACGCCGACGAAGCGGTGATCCGCAAGCGGATCGCGGTCTACGAAGCCGAGACCATGCCGGTGCTGGCGGCGCTCGACCACCGGCTCATCGTGAACATCAACGCGGACCAGCCGCCGCTGGCCGTGTTGCGCGACATCGCCGCGGCCCTGGTCCCCGTGGTGCCGAGTAAGATATAGCCCATTCTCCGCCGGCAGCCCGCCGCATGAAAAGGCGAAAACCTCCCAAGATGGAGCGCCATACCGAGACGCCGGGTTTACCGCGGCGGGACAGGAGTGGGCGCGCGCGCTGGATGGCGGGGCCGGGGCTGCTGTTGGCGGCGATGACGGCAGCGGCCTATCTGCCCGTCACGCGCTGCGGGTATATCTGGGATGACAATGACTATGTCCAGAACAACCCGACGCTGCGCTCGGTCGAGGGGCTGGGCCGGATCTGGTTCGATATTCGGGCGACCCCTCAATACTACCCGCTGGTACACACCACCTACTGGCTCGAGTATCGGCTTTGGAAGACCCACCCCTCCGGTTACCACATCGTCAACATCCTCTTGCACGCCGCCGGCGCGGTGCTGCTGTGGCGGGTGCTCACCAGGTTGCAGTTGCCGGGAGCGTGGGCGGCGGCCGCCCTGTTCGCCCTTCATCCCGTCCAGGTGGAGTCGGTGGCGTGGATCACCGAGCGGAAAAACGTCCTGTCCGGGGTGTTCTATTTCGGAGCGGCGCTGGCGTATCTGCGCTACGCGCTGCCCCCCAACCGGGGATCGGGCCCCGAGAGGCTCGGGAGATTCTACGCGCTGTCGTTAGTCTTATTTCTGGGGGCGTTGTTCAGCAAGACGGTCACCTGCACGCTTCCGGCGGTGCTGCTGCTGGTGCTGTGGTGGAAGCGCGGGCGCGTGGGGAGGGCTGACCTGCGGGCGTTGACGCCGCTTTTCGTGCTCGCCGTCGGCTTGGCCCTGGTGACCATCCGGCTGGAAAAGCAGCACGTCGGCGCCGAGGGCGAAGAGTGGAACCTCTCGTTGGTCGAACGTGGCCTGCTCGCCGGGCGAGCACTCTGTTTTTATGCAGGCAAACTTTTCTGGCCCGCACCACTCGCCTTTCTCTATCCGCGGTGGCACCTCGATTCCCGCGCCTGGCCGCAATACCTCTATCCTCTTGCCGTCATCGGGGTCATGGCGGCGCTGTGGGGTGGGCGCAGGCGCCTGGGCCGAGGACCGCTGGTCGCCGTCCTTTCTTTTGCCGGCACGTTGTTCCCGGCGCTGGGCTTCTTTGCCGTTTATCCCATGCGTTATTCGTTCGTCGCCGATCATTTTCAATACTTGGCCTGCGCCGGTCTAATCACGCTGGTCGTGGCGACAGGCTACGGGATGGCGGACCGACTCGGACGCTGGGGAAAGGCGTGCAGCGCCATCATCCTCGGCGTTGTCCTGGCGACGCTGGGAACACTCACCTGGCGTCAGGGACACGTGTATGAGAACGAGGAAACGCTCTGGCGCGAAACGCTGCGAAAGAATCCCGAGGCCTGGCTGGCCCACTTGAATCTGGGCATCCTGGTTCAGGACCAGGGTCGACTCGAAGAAGCCGTCGCGCATTATCTCGAGGTGCTGCGGCTCAACCCAACCTCGTTCGAGGCCCACAACAACCTGGGCAGCATCCTGGAGGTGAAAGGGCGGGCCGGGGAGGCGATCGAACACTATCGAAAGGCCCTGCGTCT
>JBGPAW010000381.1:0-3837 GCA_041480905.1 Phycisphaerae bacterium | reverse complement strand
CGTGGTCTATTTCCCGTCCCCATCGCCCATCGTCCCCGGTACGCCCCCCACCCCGATTTTCTCGCGTTTGCCCGTGGCGACCAGCGCCCTGAACCCCGACACCGACGGCGACGGGCTCAGCGACTTCGTCGAGGTTTTTGGCCTGGTGTTCATCGATGAGTATCCCGCCGACGGCATCCTCGAACCCCTCGAGTGGTTTGACCTGAACGGCGACGGGTTGCCCAGCCCCGGGGAAGGGCCGCGCAGCAACGTCGGCGAGATCCTCCATCTCCTCCACGACTTTGACGGCTTCGTGTTCACCGATCCCACCAATCGTGATACCGACGGCGACGGGGTCAACGACCGGGAGGACAACGACCCCCTGATCAACCCGCGGGCCTTCGGCAACGCGGACCCGACTTTTGTCCGCCCCAACCTCCCCGGCGACGAAGACCTGGACAACGACGGGCTCGGCAACGGCATGGACCTGGGCAACGATCTCGTCACGGGAGACGGCGGCGTCGTGACCCGAACTTATCAGGAAGTGGACAATCCCGAGAGCATCCTGCAGTTGCTGGAACTGTTTCGCCCGGACCTGCTCAATGCCGGGGTCATCCCCGAGTCCCAGATCGAAGACCTCCTCGGGCAGGACTGGGATGCCAACGGTCTGTGGCGCACCACCGACGTGCGCGAGTGGTCCCTCGTCATCGATCCGGTCAACTCCAATTCGCTCCCGCCGACGGACTTCTTTAAAGTAGATGGTCAACCGCTCTACGCCCCGCAAACCTTCGCGGACCTGGCGGCTTTGTACAATGATCCTGGCTACCAGCATTACGGCGGGCGTAGTCCCAAAGGGCAGGGGGAGCGGGGAATCGGGTTGTATTGGCAGAACCTGCTCAAACCCTCCGGGGGGAACCCCATATTCTTGCCCGATCCGCGCGTCTGGGCCATCCTGTACTCCTGGCGCATGCCCGGCTTCGACATCGACGGCGACGGATTCATCGGTGCGCCCAATATCTCCTCCACCAAGTCTTTCCCGTGCGGCCTCGTCACATCCGATCAGACGGGCGAATGCGTGCCGGTTTTGAAGGTGAACAAAGACGAACCTCTGGAATCCGTTCTGCTCTGGGTTACCACAGAGGAAGCCAAGAAGACGGTCGAAGGCAAGGACGGCCCCGAACCGTTATATGACCCGTTCGACGACCGGATCGACGTGATCGAGCAATCCGCCGGCGGGGGGGGTAACGCCAACGCCCCGACCCTCAACGGCCAGATCGAGCCTCCGCCCGGCTTTCCGGCCCTGCCCTGCGGGGCGGTGGGCGTGGTCTCGCTGGCCGCGACCTTCTTCGGGATGCTGGTCCTGCGTCTGCGACGTTGAAGCGCTGCCATCAGCCATCTGGGCCGGCAGAACCACGTCGCCACTCTTGATCTTGGCGGAGCGGAAGCTGCTGGACGGCAAGACGCTGGGCATCATAGGCGGGCTAGCGAGAGGTCCACTGCGGCGGCCGAGTGGGTGAGCGCGCCAACGGAGATGCGGTCCACACCGGTCTCCGCCACGGCCCGGATGTTCTCCAGCGTGATCCCCCCGGAGGCCTCTAATGCCACGCGACCCTTCAGGCCCAGGGCATCGCGGTGCTCGACCGCGCGCCGCAGATCGGCGAGGTTGAAATTGTCCAGCAGAATAATGTTGACACCGATTACCTTGAGCAACTGCTCGACCTGTTCGAACGTGTCGGCCTCGACTTCGACGAACTGGGGCGCGGGCTTCAGTGCGGCGGCGCGGTTGAGCATCTCGAACACGGTGTAGGACAAGCGTTCCAGCGGAATGCCCGCCAGATGATTATCTTTGATGAGCACCGCGTCGTACAGGCCCATGCGGTGGTTGTGTCCGCCGCCACAGCGTACGGCGTATTTTTCCAGGAGGCGCCAGCCGGGGATGGTCTTGCGCGTGTCGTAGACTTTCGCACCGGCACCCGCGACGGCATCGACGTATCGCCGCGTCAACGTGGCGATGCCGCACAAACGCTGGAGGAAATTGAGCAACACCCGCTCAGCGGCCAGAACGGAACGATTGGGGCCGGTCAGGGTGGCGAGGCGTACCGGTACGCGGTCGAAGCGCACGCCGTCCGGCGTTGCCCCCGCGGGCGCCGCCCATTCGATGCGGATGGACTCGTCGTAAACCTTCAGGATTTCGCCCACCACCGCCTGTCCGGCAAAGACGGCGGGCTGCTTGAGCCATAAGTCAAACCGGGTCTGCTTTTCCTCCTCCAGCAGCAGACTGGTCAGGTCGCCGGTGCCCAGGTCCTCATCTCTGGCCAGTCGGGCGAGCGTGCGTGCGGCTGCACGCGGAGACGAAAAGGGGTCAGGAATCTCGTCCCGCATACACGGTCCTCATCTACCGCGGCCTTCCCCCGCCCAGAGAAAGATTCCCGATTCGATGATACCCTCTCCGCTGTGATCCACAAGCATGCACGGCGGCGCCCCAGACGCAAGCGGAGCACGCTGATGAAGCGCCAGCGGTTTCATCCCTTTCTCTGAGACGCTCCACCGTGACCCCACCAAGGTGACATGATTTTGTCACGCAGCTTGCGGTTATCCAGACCTTGGGACCGCCCCGTCCCAAAAGTCCTTTGTATCCCGTTCCAGGACCCGTGCCCCCGCGCTGTCCGGTAATGGCGTGCGGCCGACCGGCGCCGCGGGGAGCGTTGGATTTATAGGATGAGCCGCGCGTCCTCATACAGGGTCCGAGTTTGTCAGGTGTTCTCGGCATCGTCCGAAACAATTAAAGAGGGTTTATCGCCGCGTCGATTTCTCACCGGCAGACGATAGGGAACCGACGAGCACCGTGCTGCTGCGGACCTTATCGTGAGCGAAACCGCGAGCCAGCGGTCGGGGCACTTGCATCCGTCCGCACCGCGTCAACCTCCCCCGCGGGAATCCTGATCGCATCAACGGCCATGCGGCACCGCGGAGGAGCGGGTCCTCGACGCGGCTGGAGGCACGACGAACATGACCAGGATCAATACCAATGTTCAGTCCCTCATCGCCCGGCGCGTTATGGACGCTCAGAATCAAGCGCTCAACCGCTCGCTCGAGCGTCTGAGCACCGGTCTCCGCATCAACTCGGGGCGGGACGATCCTTCCGGTTTGATCGCCTCCGAGTCGCTGCGCTCGACGAAGGTGGCCCTGTCGGCCGCCATCGACAACGCCCGTCGCGCCGACAGCGTCGTCAATGTGGCGGAAGGGTCGCTGCGCGAGGTCAACACCTTGCTGCTCGAACTCGAGGACCTGGTGGATCGCTCGGCCAACGAAGGGGGCCTGAGCCAGGATGAACTCACCGCCAACCAGATCCAAATCGACACCATTCTCCAGTCGATCAACCGCATCGCCGACAGCGCCTCCTTCAACGACATCGACCTGCTCAACGGCGACCTGGCCTTCACCACCTCCGGCGTGACCGCCAGCGCCAACACGGGCGGTACCAGCCTCTATCTGCGCAGCGCGGAATTCGGCGACGAGGCGTTCATCTCCCTGGAGGTGCTCGATGGTTCGTTCGCCACGACCTCCGACTCCGTGGCCACCAGCCTCGATCACGGCGTGGACGGTACGGTCATCATTAACGGTGCCCAGGCCGTCGTCGACGGACTCAAGGCCAAGGTCAACGCCGGCTCCGTCAATCTCCAATTGACCCTGGATGCCGACTTCGCCCAACAAACCGCCACCCCGGCCAACTTCCAGATCACGGGCGGAGGGGCGGCCTTTGCCATCTCCCCCGACGTCGGGCTGGCCGGACAGGAAACTATCGGGCTCCAAGCCGTGAACATCAGTTCGCTGGGCACCCAATCCACCGGGCGCTTG
>JBGPAW010000380.1:0-3853 GCA_041480905.1 Phycisphaerae bacterium | reverse complement strand
CCGCCGAAGTGGACCACCCCGACCTGCGGCGTTTCATCGGCCGCCTGCGCTGCTTTGAGTACGGCATCTTGAACCCCTGCGACTATGCCATCGGCACCAGCCCGCTGGAAGGGGTGAACCACAAGATCAAGGTCATCAAACGCAAAGCCTATGGCTTCCATGATCCCGAGTACTTCGCCCTGAAGATCAAACAGGCCTTGCCCGGCCGAGAACCAGTCACGGAAACGGGATGAGAGCCGTAAAAAGGAAAACGCCTGGGGGGACTTGCGTCACCCACCAGGCGACTTCCTTTCGGAGGAGGAAGGAGGAGGAGGTCTCATCTTGGTAATCTATTCATCGGATATATTTCGCGAGAAGGCAAATCTATCCCGACTTTTTTTCATCATCCGTCCGGACCGAACGGCCCGGGCGTCTTCCCTGGAAACCTTGTCTGATAATCCGTAGACTCTGGCGTGATGGATTCCGCCACCGGGGGTCAGCTATCCGACCTTCTCTACCTGACGGCCGACTGCCCCGGCCTTGGAGGTCGGATCAAGCGCTACGACGAGGACTTCGTCGTCGAAGAGATGCCGCTTTACCGGCCCACGGGGGAAGGGACGCACACGTATTTCGGCATTGAAAAGCGCGGCCTGACCACTCTGGCCGCCATCGACCTCATCGCCAGGACCCTGGGCCGAAAACCGCGCGAGATCGGATATGCCGGTCTGAAGGATGCCCACGCCGTCACCCGCCAGACCTTCAGCCTCGAGCACATTCCCCCCGAGCAGGTTGAGGCCCTCGACCTTCCGCGGGTCAAGGTGCTCTGGGTCAACCGCCACCGCAACAAGCTCAAACTCGGCCATCTGGCCGGCAACCGTTTTATCTTGAAGATTCGGGACGTCGATCCCGAGGGGGCGAGTCAGGCGGGGGCGATTATCGACGTGTTGCGTCGTCGCGGCGTGCCCAACTACTTCGGTCCGCAGCGGTTCGGCGCCCGCGGCGACAACGCCGAGACGGGACGCGCCGTTCTGAAAGGCGACTATGACGAAGCAGTGCGCATCCTGCTTGGGCGGCCGGGCCCGCTGGATCGGGACGAGGTCCTCCGCGCACGGGAGCTTTTCGAGCAGGGGCGTTATGAGCAAGCCGCCAACGCCTGGCCCCGGGCTTTTCCCGACCAGATTCGGATGTGTCGCGTCCTGGCTCGGTCCCACGGCGATGCCCGGCGGGCCTGGTCCGCGGTCCATCACACCCTACGCAAGCTCTATCTTTCCGCAGAGCAGAGCCGGTTGTTCAACCGGGTCCTGGCGATTCGCATTCCGGAGATCGACCGCCTCCAGCACGGCGACCTGGCCTGGAAGCACGTCAACGGCGCGTGCTTTCGGGTGGAGGACGCCGCTGCGGAACAACCGCGCTGCGACGCTTTCGAAGTCTCCCCGACCGGTCCGCTGTTCGGCGCCCGCATGACGGAGGCCACCGGACGCCCGGGGCAAATCGAGGCCCAGGTCTTGGGCGGCGCCGGTCTGGACGTGGCCTGGTTCCGACTCAAGGACGGCCTCAAACTGGATGGCGCCCGCCGACCGTTACGGGTGCCGCTCGGCGAACCCACCACCACGGCCGGCCAGGACCACCACGGCCCTTACCTACAGGTCGGCTTTGCCCTGCCGCCGGGGAGTTACGCCACCTGCGTCACGCGGGAAATCTGCAAGAACGAATCGTTGCCGGCCACCGGATCGAGTCCGGCAGAGTAACGGACCGCGGGCTCCAGCGCTTGACGCCCGCAGGTCCCATTGCTTTTCTCTCCCGAGCAGGCGAGACTTGTGCCCCACCAGTCCGTTCGACCGGTTTTGTGGCAAATAATTCAGGCTAGAAACGATAGCGCAGCGCGTAGGTCAGGTTCCAGCCGTCGTATTCCTCCGGCCGGTAGAAGTGAAAAGTATAGTGGACGGAGAGGTCAAAGGCCCAGCGCTCGTTGATGGGCACCTCCCAACCGAACCCGACCAGGTAGCTGAACAGCCAATCCCGGATTTTCTGGTCGTCCCGGTAGACCGGGATGGGAGCCAGGGCGAAGTGCCCGCCGCCGCGGGCCCGCAGGTAGCCGGTCTCGATACCGGTGACGAAATAAGGCCGACTGGCCTTGAGGTGCTCTGGAAAATCGGCATAGCGCCCGCGGCGGCTCAGTCCCCAGGGATAGATGTCCACGGTCACGCCGGTGTAGTACAACTGGTACTCGAAGTTGACCTCCAGGTTAGCGTTGAGCCAGCGCTGGTGGTCCCGGTCGCCGCCCACGCCGCTGCCGAAGTAGAAGTTCCAGGTCAGCCAGGCGGTCTCCCGGCGGCCGATGCCGATGTACCCCGTGGTCAGGCCGAAGTCGGTCTTGCGATCAATCGGCGTGGTCGGGGAATCGAAAACGCCGAAAACGTCCAGCTTGAGCGGGTCGTGCAAGCGGCGATCAAGCTTGTGCTCGGTGCTGTGCAAGCGGGTGATGCCCATGCGAAAGCCGAGGTCGAGATACCAGAAGGTGTCTTCGATCCCCGCCACGGGAGCGAACAGGCTGTGTTCCGCGGGGTTGATGGCCGGTCCGACCGTTTCCACCGACTCGGCCCCGTTGCTGCCCAGGTTCAGGTCCGCCGGCCGCAGCGAAAAGAAGCCATTCGAGGATACCGCGGGGGACACAGAAGGCTGGTCCGGCTGGACGGCGGCTTGACTGTGCGGTGGAAGGAAAGGAGCGTTCTCCCCCGCAGATCCGGGGACTCGCCGGTCTTTTTGCCCGGACGGTGAGGGCAACGCCGTCGGTTTTGGGGCGAACACCTTGAACGGACCGACCAACTCCCACCGCTCAGCGACCCGGCCGCCCGGGCCCATCACGCAACCGCCCCCTCCTTGCGCGATCGTCCCCATCACGGTCCACACCAGTGCTCTGCTAATGCTGATTCTGCGGGTTGCGTTTTCGCGGGAGGGCGAGCCTCCGGGCGGGCCAACGTGCCCGCGCCGCTCAAAGCTTTCGGCTCGGCAGGAGCCTCGCCCTCCCTCGGCAGGAGCCTCGCCCTCCCAGTCGAACCCGCGAGTCCGGTGTTGGCGGAGCAGTAGCAAGGAGAGGAACGGCTTCATAGGATACAAAAAACGCGGCCTTTGGCCGCGCTCAAACCACCGCCCTACCCCGATAAGCTCGGGACGCCGAGCTACCACGCGAAGTGCGAGAAGGCTTTGTTCGCCTCGGCCATGCGATGCACGTTTTCCCGCGTGCTCATGGCCCCGCCCTCGCCACGGTAGGCCTCGCAGAATTCCTGGGCCAGGAACTCGCAGCCGGCCTTTCCGGTCTTGCCGCGCGTCGCTTGCAGAATCCAGCGAATGGCCAACGACTGCTGACGCCGACGGTTGACCTGCATGGGCACCTGGTAGTTCGAGCCGCCCACGCGCTTGGACCGCACCTCGATGTTGGGCTTGACGTTGTTCACCGCGGTCTCGAAGACCTCCAAGGGCGGCACGTCCTTGATCCGCCGGGCCACGATGTCCATGGCGCTGTAGAAGAGGCGTTCGGCCGTGCTCTTCTTGCCCTCCCACATCAGGCAGTTGATGAACTTGGACACCAGCTTACTGTTGAAGCGGGAGTCCGGTTTCAGTTGCTCACCCGAATTTGTGAATCTCTTGCGGGCCATTCCTTCGCGATCCTGATCCTGTTCTCGCGGGCCGTACCGTTCACTCCGCCCCGCCTCACTCTCAAAACCTGATTCTAATCCGCCGCTCTCCGTCAGGCAAACGCTGCCGAGCTATCGGCTCGTCAGGCCGGTAACGGTCAGTCGCCATGCCCGGACGGCCACCACAGCCATCGCGGTCTTCAGCATATCGCCGAGCACAAAGGGAACCAAGCCGGTCT
>JBGPAW010000379.1:0-3853 GCA_041480905.1 Phycisphaerae bacterium | reverse complement strand
GACGGTCGCCCTGCGCCCTCTGTAGCTATCAAACCGGGCTGAGGGTTTTTCCCAAGTCGCGGGCCGGGAGCGACACCGACCCGGTACCCTCCGCGTTCCCCAGCGCATTATACCAAGTCGTCTCCCGAATCCACCTGCAGAAGTGCGTTGACCTATCGGACGTGCTTCTGGTGTCACAGCAGTTTCTCGACGATGAGCAGCGCGAGCAACAAGAGTAGCACCCACGGCAGGGCGTGGATCGCCGCGACGGCGATCGGCACGAGTCGGCTGCGGCGGGTTTGCCCGGCGGCGGTTTCAATCTCGCCCAGGTCAGCGAACAACGACTCCAGCGGCAGTCGACGGCAGGCTTCAATGGCCTCCAACATCTGATTCGCGTGCTGAAACCGCTCACTGGCCAGAGGGGCACAGGCCCTGGTCGACACGGCGTTGATACCATCCATGTCCCACTTGTCGGTCGCATGGAGCACGTCCAACGGCAGCTTGGGAAACCCGCTGCCGCGGCGACCTCCCAGCAACTCGTAGAGCACACGACCCATCGCGTAGGTGTCCGCGGTGGGGTCCATGCGCCGGTCCGGCGGCATGTAGTCGGGAGTGCCGACCTGACTCGGGCCGGCCATGTCCGTCGTGATCATCCCGATGTCCGCCAGCTTCGGCTGGCGCTCAACGAAGATGATGTTCGCCGGCTTGATATCGCGGTGGGCCAACCCGGAGGCGTGGAGGCGGGACAGGCCGCGGAGCAACCGGAGCACCACCTCCAGGGCGGTCTCCACGCCGATCGGCCCCCGCTCCATGACCTGCTGGAGCGTCAGCGGGCGATAGTTCTTCGGCAGCGTGCTGCGCACCGGCGTGCGGGAGGCATCGTCGTCCGCCAGCTCCATGGTGTAGTACAGCAGGTCCCCCTGCATGCCGACGTGAAAAACCTCGATCAGGTTCGGGTGCCACTGGACGAGCCGGCAGTAGGTCTCCAGCGCGGCGGACTCGCGACACTTCACGTTGGACGCTCGCAGGCGGGACAGGTCGATGGTTTTCAGCGCCCGGTACACCCCGACCCGGTCGCGGACGGCCCAGACCGTCCCGAACGCCCCTTCCCCACAGAGCTGCACCCGCGTGTAGTCCGGGATGTTCCAGACCTCGTCCGCAGGCCGGTCCGCAGCGCCCATGCCCGCCCTGGCCGAACCGAGGGAGACGGTGCTGTCCTGACCCACGGCCGTCCGCACGACCCGCGCGTCCAGGTCCTCGCGCCGCAAGCGCTCCAGCGTCTCCGCACAGGGTGCGCAACCGCGCACATGGGCGAGCAGCGTGTCCGCCGCGGCGTCGCTCAGTTCCCCCGCCTCCAACGCTTGCAGTTGTTCACGCGGCGGGCACGCGGACATCTCACAAGATCCCGTCGGCCACGTCCGCCCAACGCTCCCGCAGCTTGGCGAGCACGCGATGTTTGGCCACGTAGATTTGGTTCGGCGTCATCCCCAGGCGTTCGGCGATCTCCGCGACGGGCCGCTCCTGGATCACGTACATCTCGAACGCCGCAAAGGTCATCGGTGCCGCTTCCGTACGGATTTGATTCAGCCAGTAAAGCAGATGGGTCCGGTTCCACTGCCGCTCCCACACCAGGGCCGGGTTCTCCTCCGTGGTCTGCTCGCGCTCCAGGTCCCGCGTGCGCGCAGGCACCTCGTGCGCCCGCTTGCGCAAGTGGTCGGCCACCTTGCGGTCCACCATCCCGCGCAGCCAACCGCGGAAGCTCACCTGCCGCGTGAAGTTCTGGATCCCGGTGGCCAGGGCCGCCATGCACTGCTGGGCGATCTCCTCGGCCTCGTCTCGGTTCAAGCCCCGGGCCAAGGCGTAGCGCACCAGCAGTCGTCGGTAGATGCGATCGAATTCCTCCCACGACGGGCCGTCCGCGAGGTCCTTGATCCGGCTGAGGAGACTACTCCGCGTGCGCGACATGCCGAACGCCTCCGGGCGGTGGCTACGCCGAAAAAGGGGTCAGCAGCCCTAGTCATGCGGGGCCACTCTTGCCAGGACCACGAGACCGGAACTCCTCCGAAAGCTCCTGCCCCCTTTTCTGTCGATGACCCGTCGCACCATTCTACCCCAACCCCAGGCTCACCGGCAGTAAAAACTGGCACGCACCTCGGGGAGGACGACGTTTCCTTGGCGGGCCACCGTAACTCTCGCCGTCAAAAGGACTTAAAACGCAACGTGCCCCCGGCATATTTCGTGTAAGATTCGCCCCCCGAATCACGACTTGGCTTATGGAGGTCGAAACCGCCGGGGTCTCACCCCGACCGGCGAGAAGACTTCGCATAAGGAGTTAACCATGTCCAGACAAATGCAGAAACATGTAGTGGTTTCCCTCGTCGCTCTGGTCGCTTTGCCCGTTTCGTGCGTCTACGCCCAAACGGTCTTGTACGTGGACCAGGACGCTCCGGGCGCGAACAACGGTTCAAGTTGGGACAACGCCTTCCTCGAGCTGCAATCCGCCTTGGCTGCCGCCGAGGCGGACGACGAAATCCGCGTCGCCGGTGGCACGTACAAGCCCGACCGCGACGCCGCTCATCCCGGCGGCACCGGCAGCCGGACGGCCACGTTCCAACTGCGCAATGGCGTGGGGCTCTACGGCGGCTACGCCGGTTACGGCGCCCCCGATCCCGATGCCCGGGACATTGCGGCGTACCCGTCCATCCTCAGCGGGGACATCGGCGGGACCGGCAGTTCCGACAACAGCTACCACGTGGTCACTGGCAGCGGCACAAACGCTACCGCCCTTCTGGACGGCTTCTCGGTCACCGGAGGGAACGCCAACGGATCTTCTCCACACCACCGCGGCGGAGGAATGTACACCAGCGGAGGCAGTCCGACGCTGGTCAACTTCACCTTCAGCGGGAACTCCTCCGGCTACGGCGGCGGGATCTCCAACGGGAGCAGCAGCCCGACGTTGAGCAACTGCATCTTGTGGGGCAATACGGCGTCATTCGGTGCTCAGATTTGGGGGTCGGCGACCGTTACTTATAGCAACGTTCAAAGCGGTTGGTCGGGTATTGGCAACATCAACGCCGATCCGCTGTTCGTGAGCGCCGCGGGCGGTGATTTGAGACTTTCCCCCGGTTCGCCGTGCATCGACTCCGGGAAGAACGCCGTGGTTCCCGCGGACACGCTCGACCTCGACGGCGATGGGAACACGACCGAGCCCATTCCCTTCGATCTCGACGGCAACCCGCGATTCGTCGACGATCCCGACACGCCGGACTGTCCCCAGCCAGGAGCGGATTGCGGTCCGCCGCCCATCGTGGACATGGGGGCTTATGAATACTTGCCGGACTGCAACAACAATAGCATTCCAGATGACCAGGATATCGCGGACGGTACTAGCGCCGACTACGATCTCAACGGCGTGCCGGACGAGTGCGAGCCAGACTGCAACACGAACGGGGTCCCCGACGCATGTGATGTCAGTTGCACCGTGGGCAACTGTGCCAGCCATCCGCTTGGGTGTGGTGTCAGCGATGATTGCCAACCCAATGGTATCCCTGACGAATGTGAGCCGGACTGCAACCTCAACGGAGTGGCCGATGGCTGCGACATCGCCGCCGGTACGAGCGACGATTGCCAGCCCGATGGCGTGCCGGATGAGTGCGAACCGGACTGCAATGCCGACGGCGTGGCGGACAGTTGCGACATCGACTTAGGGACCAGCCAAGACTGCAACTCCAACGCGATTCCCGACGAGTGCGACCTCGCCGCCGGGACCAGCGGCGACTGCAACGCCAACGGCTGGCCCGACGAGTGCGACATAGGTTTTTTAAACGCTTACCTGTGGAACGGCTTCCAGGGCCTGGCCTATCAGTTGCCGATG
>JBGPAW010000378.1:0-3928 GCA_041480905.1 Phycisphaerae bacterium | reverse complement strand
CGGCGGCTGAACTCCACCACCAAGTGATACAGCACCTGGCGGAGTTGTTCCTCGTGCGGCCCAATCACGCCGTCATCCACCGGTGCCAGCAGAGCTTGGCGATACAACTGGTTCCCGATCTCCTCGATCACCGTGGCCCGCTGCAGGCCCAACAGCAGCAGGTTGAACTTGCCATCGGGCAATTCCTCGTACTGGATGACGCGCCCGACGCAAACCGTCTCGTGGATGGGCGCACGCCGCGTGTAGTAATGCGGCTCCCAGCCCTCCCGCAGCAAGGCCATGGCCAGGAGTCGGTCGGCGGCATCCCGGGCGACCACGTCCTGCATCATCTCGAGGTAGCGCGGCTCGAAGATGTGCAGCGGCAACACGGCCCCCGGAAGCAGGACGCAGTTCGGCAGCGGGAACAGCGGGATGGGTCGCAGCCAATTGGCGTCATCCGGCGCTAGCATACCCCGTTCTTATAACAGTATGGACCGGTCCGGTCCGCTCGATCCTTGGCCCACGGTGGGGCGTCCGCGGCCCGCGCCCGTGCGAATGGCCTCTCTACCGCAGGGCCACCGGTAGCCCCAGGACCTCGTTCATCACGATGGCCCGGCGGAGTTGAGCCGCCGTCCACCCCTTCCCCTCGCCCGCAGCGACGAGGCCGGGCATCGAAGGCACAACTTGGGGTTTCGATTCCATCTGTTTTTTGGGAGCTTGTACTTTCTCTGGGCGCGACCGTCGCGTCTGCGTCTCTCTGCCCGATACCGCGGCAGGTTGGGACCCGCGGATGGACCGTTCCTCCGGCCGGTGTGGGGCCGTGATGACCGGCTTCGCCCGCGGGACCGGCATGGCAGGCTCCGGGGGCGCCGTCGGGGCCCACGGAATCGGCGTCATCACGACCGGCTCGCCCTTCGGTTTGGCCTTCGCCAGACGCACGGACCGGGCGGGCGGCGCGGTAGCTAATCGTCGTGCAGAGGGAGGTCGCCGCACAGATGGTGCGACCGGTTTTTCCTCGGATTCGGGCAACTCCACCTCCGCGTTCCGACGCGCCGACCGCTCGCGCAGCCACTTACCCAATCCGCCCAAGGTGGTGAGCACCAGAATAAGGACGTAGACCAGGTCGTTCAGATCGAACCCGTGACGCTGAGCCAGAATGAACGTGTTTGCGAGCACTCGGTTTTCTCGTCTGCTAGCCCGGTTGGGCGCTGGGGCCGCCCTTGGGTTCGGTCCCGCCGCCGATGGCCCGCCGCATGGTGGTGTCGGCATCGATGTTCTTCATGCGGTAGTAGTCCATAATCCCGAGGTTTCCGTTGCGGAATGCTTCCGCCATGGCCAGGGGAACCTGGGCCTCGGCTTCCACGACTTTGGCGCGGTTTTCTTCGACCAAGGCGTGCATCTCGGCCTCGCGGGCGCGGGCCATGGCGGCCCGTTTTTCCGCCTCGGCCCGGAAACGCCGTAAATCCGCCTCGGCCTGGTCAGCCTGCAACTTCGCGCCGACGTTGGCTTCCCTTTCCACGCCCGCCACGCTGATATCGGCGATGTCCACGGAAAGAATCTCAAACGCCGTGCCGGCGTCCAAGCCGCTTTCCAGGGCCTTCTTGGCAATGCGGTCGGGGTTCTCCAGAACGTCCTTGTAGGTGGCACTCCCACCGATGGCACTGACGATGGCCTGACCGGTGCGGGCGATGACCGTCTCTTCGGTGGCCCCACCGATGAGTTGGCGGATGTTGGTCCGCACGGTCACGCGGGCCTTGGCCAATAGGCGAATGCCGTCCTTGGCCACCGCGTCCAGCCGGTCCGCACCGCTGGCGATGTCCGAGTGACCGGGGCAGTCGATGACCTTGGGATTCACGGAGGTATTCACGGCATCGAGGATGTCGCGCCCGGCCAGGTCGACGGCGCAGGCCTTGCGAAAATCCAGGTCGATGTTGGCCCGATGAGCGGCGATCATGGCATGGGCCACGTTGGGCACCCGCCCGCCCGCCAGGTAGTGGCTCTCCAGGTCGTTGGTGGTGGTCTCGTGCAGACCGGCCTTGACCATTTGGATTTTGCTCAGCACGATCACGCGGGAATCGACCTTGCGCAGACGTTGCCCGATCAGCTCGGTGATGGTCACGCTCGCCTTGCACATATAGGCTTGCAGCCAGAGGCTGAAGAACTGCATGAGCACGGCGATGATGACCAACCCGACGATGATCAGGACGCCGGCGAGAATCAGCGGCCAAGTTTCGGTGGCGGCGAGCAGGGGAACGTACGCTTGCATCTGGTTGACCTTTCTTTCGTAGCGGCCTGCGTCTCGCGGGCCGCCGGCCGGCGGTGACGCCGACCGCTACACCGTAGTGGAACTCGTCTTGGCAGCGACGGCCAGGTTACTGCCTTTGACGCCCACGACCTGGACTTCCACGTTAGGGCCGATCATACCCATTTCCGCCACGCACGGAAACCGGCGACCGTTGAATTCGCAGATTCCCGAGGGCCGCAGCGGAGAAACACTGCGCCCCACGCAGCCGATCAGGGATTGCATCGTATCCACGTCCACGCCCACGTCCCGCGAGGTCAGGCGCCGATTATCCGGCGCGATCAGGCGTCCGATCCAGGTGCGCGGCCAAACCCGCACCGCCAGCGCCGCCGTGGTGGGCAGCAGCACGGCGCAGGTCATGGTCGCCACGACCCCCGCCTGGGTGTTCATCTGAAACGTGCGCACGACGGCGACAACAAGGAAGCCGATCCCGGCGATGGTCAGGATGCCATGCGAGGGGATGAAGATCTCCGCCACCAGGAAGAACAGGGCGATCGCGTACAGCAGCGCGATGATGCTAATCTCACTCATCAGAAGCTATCAGCTTTCAGCTATCAGCCAGATAAGTTCCGAGGTCAAAGTTCAAAGTTCCGACGTTTCGGCGTTTCTTTCATGCCGTGGCGCGGCGGACGACGACGCGGTTGCCGTAACGCTCGATCACCTTCACCCGAGCGCCGGCTTCGAGAAACTCCCCCTCGCTTACCACGTCCACCAACTGGGAACCGAAGCGGGCCTTGCCCGCCGGGCGCAGCCCCGTCTCGCACACCCCCACGTCACCCACCCGGGCCAGCCCCCGGTACGGGTCTTCGGGCAGGACCATCGCCGGAGTGGGGTTGTCCGGCACGATGCCGCGGAAATAGGGCATCTGCGGCAGGTATCGGCTCAGCGCCACCATCCCCCCCAGGGACACGGTCACCGCGGCCGCCAGGGTAATCAGGCCCATCTTGAGCCCATAAAGGCCGATGTCCCACTCCGGCCAGTAGAGCGGGAAGGGTCGCCCGGGCTCTTCGGGAACGAACGTCGCTAACAGCCCGATCAGGATGAGGATGATCCCGCTGATGCCCGCGACACCGAAACCGGGGATGACGAAAATCTCCAGGAGCAGCAGCAACACCCCGATCAGCACCACCACGATCTCCCACACGTTGGCCAGCCCGGTCAAGTAAGGCGCCCCCAGGAAAATCGCCAGGCAGATGAGCGCCACCACCCCCGGGATCACCACGCCCGGCGTGTGGAACTCGACGTAAGCCCCCAGCAAGATCAGCACCAGCAAAAACCCCCGCACCGGCATCGAGGTCAACCAATTGACCAGTTCCTCCGACCAGGTGAAGTCCAACCGCACCGGCGGGGCGCTGAGCTGATACCGCGCCTGCAACTCCGCCTCGTTGCTGATCAGCGCCTTGTTGAAGCCGAAGGCATACGCCCGGCTCTGCGACATGGTCAGCAGTTCGGAGTCGCTGACGATGGGTTGGTGCACGGGGACTTCCGTTTGCGATTCCGGGTCCAGATAGGTTTCCACCAGCTTCCACTTCGGCGTCTCGTCCCGGCTGCGCGGTCCGAGATTCAGCCCCAGGATACCCCGCTCCGCTTTGTCTTTTCCCCCCTCCAGCCGTTCCACCTTCGTCGCTCGATCCACGAACTCGCGCT
>JBGPAW010000377.1:0-3962 GCA_041480905.1 Phycisphaerae bacterium | reverse complement strand
GCGATCCTGCTGCCCTATCCGTACCATCGCGACATGCACCAGCACGCCAATGCCCGGGTGCTGGTCAAAATCGGAGCGGCCCGCATCGTCCACGACCGGGTCGAACCCCACCTGACCGCCCCCGATCTGCGCGCGGTCCTCCGCACGCTGATGGACGACGAGTCGGCCTTGACCAGGATGGCGGCGGCAGCGCAGCGCATTGGCATAACCGACGCCGCGAACAGGATTGCCGCCCGGATCCAACCCCTCCTTAGCGGTTCGGGGGAAATGCGCAGGTGAGGCGATGAAGAGAATTCGCCCTTGCAGCCGATATCTACTATAATACGAGTGAGGTCGGGGTAGCGGTCCCCTGTAACCTCCTCTCGGCCCACACGCGAACATCGACCACGGACTCCAGCGGTGCGAGCACTGCGGGGCATTCCACACGGAGGTGAAGTTGTGCATGATGTTGCGGCCAGGGATGTGGCGCGCTCTGCCGAGGGTGGCGATCTGCCCGGACAGCGCATCCACATGATTGGCATTGGCGGGTGCGGCATGTCCGCGGCCGCCGTGCTGCTGTTGCGTTGCGGCGCCAAGGTGAGCGGTTCCGACCTGAACCCCTTCGAGGGGCTCGGCGCCTTGGTCGCCCAAGGCGCCACCGTGTACGTCGGGCACGACGCCGAGCACCTTCCGCCCGACGCCCAGCGCGTGGTGGTCAGCGCCGCGGTCCCCGAGAGCAATCCCGAATGGGCGGCGGCCCGCCGCCGCGGGTTGCCGGTCATCCGCTACGCCCAACTGCTCGGCGAGATCATGGCCACCCGCCGGGGCGTTGCCATCGCCGGCACCCACGGCAAGAGCACCACGACCGCCCTGACGGCGTACCTCCTTCGCTCGGCTGGGCTCGATCCCTCGTTCATTATGGGGGCGCGTTCGCCGCAGTTGGGCGGCAGTTCGGGGGTTGGACGGGGCGAGCACTTCGTCGTCGAAGCCTGCGAGTATGCCCGCTCATTCCTCGCGTTGCAGCCGCACGCCGCCGGCATCCTCAACATCGACGCGGACCATCTGGATTGTTACAAAGACCTGGCTGAGATTCGCGCCGCCTTCGCGGCGTTCGGCGCCTCGGTCCGTCCCGGCGGCGTTCTCCTGACCCCCCCCGGCGAGCGGCGCGTGGCGGCAGCGGCCCACGCTCGCGGCGTCCGCCATGAAACGTTCGGGTTCCGCAAGGGGGCGGCTTGGCGGGCGGATCGCCTCCAGCCCGATCACGGGTGTTACGCCTTCGACGTGCTCCACCACGGACGGCGCTTGCTGTCGGCCCAACTCCGTCTGGCGGGCCTTCACAACGTCGGCAACGCGCTGATGGCGGCGGCCTTGGCCTACCATCAAGGCGTGCCTCCCGAAACCATCGCCGCCGGTCTCGAGGCCTTCGAGGGCATCGATCGGCGCATGACTCGCCGGGGTACCGGACGGGGCGTCACCATCATCGACGATTACGCCCACCACCCCACGGAGATCAAGGCCACCCTGCGGGCCATCAACGACCGCTATCGGCCCAAGCGTACCTGGGTCGTGTTCCAGCCGCACCAGGCCTCGCGCACGCGCCTGTTGATCCACGATTTCGCCAGCGCGTTCACCGCCGCCGACGTCATCGTCATTGCCGACATTTACAGCGTCCGCGACAGCGCGGAGGACCGCGCCGGCGTCCGCTCATCCGACCTCGTGTCGCTCATCCACCAGAATGGCGGCGACGCGCGCTATGTCGGCGGGCTGGCGGAGGTCACCCGCCATGTGGAGGAAAACCTGCTCGACGGCGACCTGGTGGTCACCATGGGCGCCGGCGACGTGTGGAAGATCGCCGATGAATTGGTTGAGCGAATTGGAAGGGCCAATTGAGCACGACGTCCCGCTCTCGCCCCTGACCTGGTTCAAGCTCGGCGGGCGCGCCCGGCACCTGTACCGGCCCGAGGACGAGACTCAACTGGCCCGGTTGGTGGGCCGGGCCTATGGGGACGGCGTCCTCACCCGCGTCCTGGGCGGCGGCGCCAACCTGCTCATCCGCGACGACGGCGTGGATGGCGTGGTCATCCGCCTGGACCAGCCGACCTTTCGGAAAGTCGAATTCCACGGCGAGCGCGTGACCGCCGCCGGTGGAGCCGATCTGATGCGGCTGACGCTCGAGTCCGTCCGGCGCGGACTGGCCGGGTTGGAATGTATGGCCGGTATCCCGGGGACCGTTGGCGGCGCCATCCGGATGAACGCCGGCGGAAAGTTCGGCGCCATCGGGGCCGTGGTTTCTTCGGTGCGTTTGCTCACTCCCGCGGGTGCGCTCGAGACCCTGCGCGCGGAAGAGTTGGGCTTCGGCTACCGGCGCTCCCAAGTCGGACAGGGCATCGTCCTGTCGGCGGACCTGCAACTCCGGCAGGACGATCCCGAGCGCGTGCTGGCGCGCTACGAGGAAATCTGGGCCTACAAGAAGGCGTCGCAGCCGCTCAGCGCGAACTCCGCCGGGTGCATCTTCAAGAACCCGCCCGGCGACTCCGCGGGGAAGCTGATTGACCGGGCCGGTCTGAAGGGGCAGTCCGTCGGGGGTGCCTCCGTCTCGCGCGAGCATGCCAACTTCATCGTGACCCACGAGGGAGCCACGGCGGCGGATGTTCTGGAGTTGGTCGAGCGCATCCGCCGGACGGTGCGCCGCCGATTCGGCATCGAACTCGAACTGGAGATCGACGTCTGGTAGCGTGTTCCCCTATGGGGAAAACTTCACCGAACCGCGACCGTCAGGGAGCGGAACGACTTCAGCGATGAGGTGGGAAAGGACCTTCAATGACTCAACTGGCCGATCCCGTCGTCCAACCGCGCCAACGTCCCGCGGTCGGACATCAGACATGCGGTAGTCCGGCGGTAACGACGTTGGACATCACCGTCTTGGCCGGCGGCCCCGGCGACGAACGCGAAGTCAGCCTCCACAGCGGCAAGGCTGTCTATGAGGCCCTGGTGCGGTGGGGCCACCGCGTCGCTCTGCGCGATGTCTCGCCCACCGATTTAAGTGCCGTGGAGACGCCCGCCGACTGCATCTTCATCGCTCTGCACGGTGCGTTCGGGGAGGATGGGCAGTTGCAACGCATCCTGGAACGGACCGGCAAGCGGTTTTGTGGGTGCGACGCCGCCGCCTCGGCCTTGGCCATGGACAAGGTGCAGGCCAAACGCCGTTTCATCAGCCACGGCGTTCCCACGCCGCGCTTTGACGTGGTGGACAAACGACGCCTGAAAATCGTCGCTGCCCATTGGTCGGGCCCCGCCGTGGTCAAGCCCGTCCGTTCCGGGAGCAGCGTGGATACGTATGTCGTGCACGAGCCGACCGGCTTAGCCGGCGCCCTTCAGACGGTGATCGCCAAGCACGGCGACGCGCTGATCGAGCAATACGTCGACGGGCTCGAACTGACCGTCGGTCTGCTCGACCGGCAGCCGCTCCCGCCGCTCCAGATTCGGCCGAAACGCGCGTTCTACGATTATCAGGCGAAGTATATCGACGATGACACCGAGTACCTGTTCGACATCGACCTCCCCGCGGAAGTGCTCGAACGGGTCAAGGAGTTGAGCGTGCGGGCGCATGACGCCCTGGGCTGCCGGGATTTTTGTCGGGTGGATTGGATGGTGGACCGCCGGACCCACGCGCCCTTCGTGCTGGAGATCAACACCATCCCGGGCTTCACCAGCCATTCGCTGTTGCCCAAGGCAGCGGCGCGGGTCGGTATCTCGTTCGACGAGCTGTGCCAGCGCATCGTCATGCTGGCCATGCGCCGCCCGGGGTAGGAATATCGCCACGAGAGAGATGCAGGACGCCGAGACGCCGATGGCTCGAAGCAAGCGCAAAACCAGACCGACCGCTGGCGAAGAGGCCGCCCCAGAGCGCCGGGGGCGGCTCGCTGCCCTCCTCGCCGTGCTCCGCCTGGGCCTGGCTGCGGGCTTGATCGTCGGCGCCGGCG
>JBGPAW010000376.1:0-3981 GCA_041480905.1 Phycisphaerae bacterium | reverse complement strand
TGCCCGAACTGGACGGGATCGCGGTGGAGAAGCCGACGCGGACCATCACCGACGACGCCGTCTCCGCGGAGATCCGCCGGATGCTGGGCTTCCGTGGGCGTTTCGCCCCCGTGGAAGGCGAGCCGATCCAAGCGGACGATCTGGTCGTTGGCGACATGAACGTGCTGGTCGATGGCCACACGATCAAGTCGGAGACCAACGCGATGCTGGCGGCACGTGACCAGCAGTACGAGGGCCTGCAACTCAAAGGGTTCGGGGAAGCGGCAGTCGGCAAGAGGACCGGGGATAAGGTGGAGTTGGAGATCACCTTCCCGGAGGACCACGACACGCCCGAGTTGAGAGGCAAGACGGGGACCTTCGCGCTGGCGATTCAGGACATCAAGCGGCTGGAGATTCCCGAGTTGACCCCCGAGTTGGTCGGCGAACTGGGCTACGCGGACGAAGCGGATTTGCGGGCAGGCCTCAAGAAGTCCCTGGAGCGGCGTCTGCAGGCCGACATCAAAGAGTTCATGCGGACGCAGATCAGCCGGCACCTGCTGGAGAACACGCCATTCGAGTTGCCGCAGACCTTGTCGCAACGGCAGACGGACTCGATCGTCGCGCGCCGGATGGTGGAGATGTATCAAGCCGGAATCCCCGAGGCGGAGATCAACAAGCGGGTGGATGAGTTGCGCGTGCGGGCCGCGGAAGAGGCGACGACCGACCTGAAACTGTTCTTCCTGATGGACAAGATCGCCGAGGCCCGCCAGATCGACGTCAGCGAAGACGAGATCAACGGGGCCATCGCGTCGATCGCCGCCATGCAGGGCAAGCGCTTTGATCGCATGCGCGACGAACTGGTCAAGAACCGCGGCCTGACGGCGCTGTATCTGCGGATCCGGGATGCGAAGATCCTCGATGCACTCCTGGAGTCGGCGACGGTCACCGAGAAGTAGCGGTCTGTGTCTCGCAGGCTGATGACCGACGGGACGTCGGCCGCGGACCACAAGATTTCAGGTTGCCCCTGAGGAAAAAGGAATGACCATCGAGAAGCTTCGTGAAGTACACCGGGCGACGCCTTTTCGATCCTTCAGTCTGCATCTTGCGGACGGCGGGCAAGTCCGGGTGACGCACCCGGAATCGCTGGCTTACAGCCCCACGGGCCGAACTATCGTGGTGGTGTCGCCCGATGACACAACCCAATTCATCGACCTGCTCCTGGTCAGTCGGATGGAGGTCGAGAACGGGAGGCGCCGGCGACAATGAAAGCATCGCGGTCGTTTTTTGCCGACGAATGATTGAGCATATAAGGGAAAACAGTCCAACAAGGGAAGACTTATGCCACAGTTGATTCGCCCGGGTGATGTCTGGAACCAAGCCTACCCTCCGTATCAGCGTACGCGGGAAATGTCCATCGAGGAAATGCTCCTGGAGAACCGGATCATTTTCCTGGCTGGTCCGATCCTGGAGCGCACCGCCAGCCTGGTCATCATGCGCATGCTGTACCTGGAGTCGGTGAAGAAGGACCAGGAGCTCAACCTGTACATCAATTCGCCGGGGGGGTTGGTGGACCAGACCCTGGCCATTTATGACACGATCCGCTTCTTGAGCTGCGCGGTGTCCACCTACTGCATCGGGCAGGCCGCCAGCGGGGCGGCCATCGTGCTCATGGCCGGCGCCAAGGGCAAGCGCTTCATCCTGCCCCATGCCAAGGTCATGCTGCACCAGCCCTACGGGGGGATCACCGGCCAGGCCGAGGACATTCGCATCCAGGCGGAAGAAGTGCTCCGGGACAAGCGGCTGCTCAATGAGATCATGGCCGAGTGCAGCGGCCAGACTTATGAGCGCGTCTGCGAGTACACCGAGCGGGACCGCTTTCTGAACGCGGATGAGGCCAAGGCCTTCGGAATCGTGGACGAAGTGCTCAAGGAGGAGCACAAGGACAAGAAAGAGAAGAAATCCGGGGACAAAAAGTAACGGACGGACATCATGCCGGCGCAGAATCAGTTGATTCCTTTCGTGATCGAAACCACCGGTCGGGGCGAGCGGGCCTATGACATTTACTCGCGACTGCTCAAGGACCGGATCATCTTCATCGGGGGCAGCGTCGACGACGCACAGGCCAACGTGGTCGTGGCCCAGATGCTGTTCCTGTCCAACGAGGACCCCAAGGCGGATATCAGTCTATACATCAATTCTCCCGGGGGAGCCGTGTCGGCGGGCCTGGCCATCTTCGACACCATGCAGTTCATCCGCTGCGACGTGGCCACCTATTGCGTCGGGCTGGCGGCGAGCATGGGGGCCGTGCTGCTGTGCGGCGGGGCCAAAGGCAAGCGCTACGTGCTGCCCAACTCGCGCCTGCTGCTGCACCAGCCGCTACTGGGCGGCATCATGGAGGGCAGTGCCACGGACCTGGCCATCGAGGCCGAGGAGATCATCCGGCTGCGGAAACGCTTGTATGAGATCGTCTCCGGTTGCACGGGCAAACCGGTGGAGAACGTCGAAAAGGACTGCGATCGCAACCTGTGGCTGGACGCCCAACAGGCCCTCGATTACGGCCTGGCCGACAAAATCCTCGAACGCATCTCGGAAACAACGTAGATGGCGGCTTGCCACCGCGGGGCCGGCGTGAGATTCTTTAGCTGTAGGGTGTGCAAGGTCAGGCCGCGCGGCGAGACCGGGGCGTGCAGATGCCTGGAATGCCCGGTTTGACCCCGACGCCCGCGCAGAGGGAATCCTGAGTGATCCCGCCCTTTGATGAGTCCGGTTGCCTTCCGCCGGGCGTCCACCGTGCGACGCTCGCGGAGGTCGAGGCCCGTTTCGGGCGCCCCTCCGAGCTGCGCCGCGTGCAGACGGAGTCGGTTCGCTGGCCCTTGACACGGCGGACCGAGCGAAGCTCGGCGATCGCTTCGCGATCGTGCCGCTGTGCGGCCTCCGCTGTGTCAAGGGCTGGATGGTCCAGTTAGCCCTTCGCGCCGGAGTGCAGCGGATCGTATTGAACGGCAGCTTCGTCACCGATATAATGGACCCGAACGACGTGGACTGCGTGCTGCTCGTGCCTGAACGATTTCTCCGCGAAGAGGCCGCGGAGAGGGAGCTCCGCGCCGGGTTGCCGTTCCTGGAGATTGCGCTCGTCGGCCAGGAAGATTTCGACGAACTCGTGAACGTTACCTTCGCCTCGGACCGCTATGGAGTGCCCAAGGGCATGATCGAGGTGGTCCCATGAGCCTGAGAAGTGAACGCGAAGTCGTCAATACGCGCGTGAAGCTCGCCCGGCTCGAGGCCCGCTACGAGGCCCTTCGCCGCCAGACCGGCGGCGATGCGCACGTACGCGAGTTGACGATGGAATCGCTCAAGCGGCTGATCAATCAGTTCAAGGAGGAGATTGCCCGCTACGAGGCCCATCAGCCCGCGCGGCGCTGAGTTCCGCGTTCTGCCGCGAGGGCGGCAACCCGGTCCACTACATGCTGCGCTGGGTCAGCACGACGGGCGAGAGGGGGCCGGACTGGACAACGAGGGACGGTCACCTATTTCCACGGTCCTGAAATCTTTGGGGCACGGTCACATACCGTAGCCCGAGCCCTGAAAGGGCCTGCTATTTCAGCCCAGCTCGTAAACTGGGCATCGCCCACCTTTCACGCTCGACGTTTTCACGTTGCGGCTTTTCTCCTCCACCTGCGCTATCTGCGAAGTCCGCGGTTCGGCTGGCACTTCCGTTTTCGGCGTTTCGGCTTTTCTCTTCAATCTGCGCCATCTGCGAAATCTGCGGATCGTCTGGGATTTCGGTTTTCGGCGTTTCGACGTTTCGGCGTTTCTTTTCGGTGGGTGGCATGGCCAAGTCCGTCCCGATTCATCGGGGCGAGCGCGGCCAAGTCGCGTGCAGCAAGGTACGACGGTGCGACGAATGGTTCTGCACGTGTTCAGCGCGACCCAGTGTCATCATGGCGGAACGACGCAACATGCCCGCGCCCCCACCACAGGCGGGGACTTGGGCATGCCACC
>JBGPAW010000375.1:0-3986 GCA_041480905.1 Phycisphaerae bacterium | reverse complement strand
GATCGCCTCAATGGTGTCCGGGCGGTCGAACTCCGCGGTCTCTTCCTCGCCGTAACCGGCGGCCAAGTACTCGACGCGCAAGTCGTAAGTCAAACCCACCTTCATCATGTTTTCACCGGCCTAGTGGCTCCCGGGAAGCGGGTCCGGGTAGCGGAACACCTTCCCCTCGTGGTTCCGCAGGAGGGCGAAGTCGCCGTCGCGGCCGACGATCGGGTCCGGGAACAGCGGAATCTTGCCGCCGCCGCCGGGGGCGTCGATCACGAAGGTCGGCACCCCGTATCCGGTGGTGAACCCGCGCAAGCCGGCGATGATCTCCAGCCCTTTTTCGATCGGCGTCCGGAAGTGACTCGAACCCGAAATCGGGTCGCACTGATAGATGTAGTACGGGCGCACGCGGATCTTCAGCAGCCCGTGCATGAGTTTCTTCATGGTCTCCACGTCGTCGTTCACGCCCCGGGTCAGCACCGTCTGGCTGCCCAGCGGAATCCCCGCGTCGGCCAAGCGCTCGCAAGCTTGGCCCACCTCGGGCGTCAACTCCGCCGGGTGCATGAAGTGAATGCTGATCCACAGCGGGTGAAAGCGGCGCAGCATGCGGGTCAGTTGCGGCGTGATCCGCTGCGGCAGCACCGCCGGCAGCTTGGTCCCGATCCGCAGGAACTCCACGTGCGGGATGACCCGCAGCCGGGACAGCAACCACTCCAAGCGATCGTCGTTCATGGTCAGCGGATCGCCCCCCGAGAGCAGCACGTCGCGGATCGCCGGCGTCGCCGCGATGTAGTCGAGGGCCCGCTCGTATTGCTTGGTGTTGAAGTGGTACTCGCCGGTCTGGCCGACCATGCGCGCCCGCGTGCAGTAGCGGCAGTACGTGGCGCAGAAGTTGGTCACCAGGAACAGCACCCGGTCGGGGTAGCGATGCACCAGCCCCGGCACGGGCATGAACTGGTCCTCGGCCAACGGATCGTCCGCCTCGCCCGGCGTGTGGGCGAACTCCCCGCTCACCGGGACCATGGTCCGGCGGATGGGTTCACGCGCATCGTTCGGATCCATCAAGGCGGCGTAGTAGGGCGTGATGCCCACCGGCAAGTGCCCGCCCAGACGCATGACCGCCTCTTCCTCATCATCCGACAGCCGGAGGATGCGCTTGAGGTCCCCGAGATTGCGGATGCGATGGCGTACTTGCCAGCGCCAATCGTTCCACTCGGCCGGGGCAGCCTCGGGAAAGAACTGCCGCCGGAACCCCTCGCTGCGCGGACTGATCAGTAGTCTTGGCGACCGCACCACCGCCGCCCGACCGTTTCGCCGCGGCTTGGATACGGAAATACCGTTCCCGCGGGTCGGACTGCGCCGGCGCTTCTCACCGGCGACCGCTGCATCTAGTACGAAAAGGCTCAGGGTTTGTGTGCTAAGACCTGGGGGCTCCGAATCGGAGCCCGATTGCTGATCGTCCATTATGACCCTCACTGAGCCGGCGGGACCGTTCGCTTGGTTTCGGTCCCCCCAGGCGTGCCCTATTCACGGTCCACTCGACCGCACCTATTCCCCATGTACATCTACACGGCTGACCACTCATCGTCAATGCTTATTCTGGACGCGCGTTATGAAAACCGCATGAAATATGAATGAAAATGATCTCATATTGCAATATCACAGGCCCAAGGGCCAGTTGGTGATCGAGCTCGAACACCCACAGGTCGGGGGCAATCACGCCCGGACGTTCGCCCGCTCCAACACCGCCGGCCCGCCGACGCGAGACCAAGGGCGGTGACCTCCGACCCCTTTGTTCTGGTTATGTTCGTATTTGCCGCGTGCGGGTCTGGCCGGCCGAGCCGGCAGCGCCGGGAGGGCGAGGCTCCTGGCGAGCCGGATCGCACGGCTCGGCCGGAGCCTCGCCCTCCCGACATGCCAAAACCTCTGGCCGCAGGCGGCTCGCGGCGACGCGCGCCCAGGGCTTGACGCTCCGTGGAAGGGTCGTATACTTCGGGGCTCGGTTTCTTCGGTTCTGTCGCCAGGAAAGGCGTGAGCCAATGCCAGTCGGTCGGATACGAAGCTATATGGCTAAGCGGGAGGCCCTGCAACCCGCTTGGCACCACGTCGACGCGGACGGAAAAATCCTCGGCCGGATGGCCGTGCAGATCGCCCGAGTGTTGATGGGCAAGCACAAGGTCACCTACACGCCGCACGTGGACACGGGTGACTTCGTGGTGGTCACCAATGCCGACAAAGTCCGCGTCACCGGTCGCAAGGCCGACACCAAGCGCTACGCCCGCTACTCCTATTACCCCGGCGGGTATAAGGAGATCCCATACGCCAGCGTCCTGGCCCAGCACCCCGAACGCATCATCAGCGAAGCCGTCCGCCGCATGCTGCCCAAGAGCGCCTTGGGCCGGAACATGCTCAAAAAACTGAAGGTCTACCGTGGCGAAGAGCATCCGCACGCCGCTCAGCAACCGAAACCCTGGATGATCTAACTCGGAGATTGGATACGTGACCGAAGAACAGACCCCGCAAGGCGCGGCTTCTCCAACCGCGGCGACCCCCTCCGAGACGACGATTCCGCCGGTGGTCGCGCCCCCCACGACGCCGACCACCCCCGCGGCAGCAGCGACCACCCCCGCCAAACCGGTGCCCGGTGGTCAGCGCAAGGACTGGACCAAAGCCACCCCGGGCGGCTTTCACTGGGGTACCGGGCGGCGGAAGACGGCCGTCGCCCGCGTGCGTATCCGTCCCGGCTCCGGGGAATTCAAAGTGAACAAGCGGGACGCCGACGTGCATTTCCGCCGCGAGGTTGATCGCCGGGCCATCCGGGCCCCGCTCGAAGCCACCGAGATGCTCAAGAAGCTGGACGTGTTTGTGAATATCTCCGGCGGCGGGACCACCGGACAGGCCGGCGCCATCATCCTCGGCATCGCCCGGGCCCTTTACCATTACGACAGCCAATATGAGCAGGTGCTCCGCGACGGCGGCTACCTGACCCGCGACTCCCGCCGGGTCGAGCGGAAGAAGTACGGCCAGTCCGGCGCGCGCAAACGCTTCCAGTTCTCCAAACGGTAACCGGGGAGATCGTGACCACGGGACTTTCGGATCAGCAGGGGCAATCATGATGCACGAGCGCGTCTCGGTTGATCCCAATGTCTGCCATGGACAAGCCTGCATAACCGGGACCCGGATTCCCGTGCATCAGATCGTGCGCATGCTGGCCAACGGCGACACGATGGAGGGGCTGCTGGAAGACTATCCTTCTCTCACCCGGGAGGACATTTTGGCGGCCCTCGATTACGCCGCCTCCCTCGCCGAGGAACAAGTGACGCCGCTGTAGTCGACGGGGCGGTCTCCGTGAAGATCTTCGTGGACGAGAACGTGCCCGCCCGGACTGCGCGGGACTTGCGCGCCCTGGGTCACGACATTATCGATGTCCGCGGCACATCTGACGAAGGGACGTCCGACGACGTTCTTTGGCGGCGCGTGCAGCACGAAGAGGCTGTGCTCGTAACGACCGACAAAGGATTCGTTCGCTACTGGGACGAGCCGCATTTCGGGATTCTTGTTGTACGTCTCGGTCAGCCGAATCGCTTGAAGATTCATGAGCGTGTCTTGGCAGCCGTGCGCCAGTTCCCTGAAGAAGAATGGCCAGGATTGCTCGTCGTCATGCGTGACCGCGTCCAAAGCGTACGACGCGCTCATCGGCCGGACGATTGAGGACCGACAACCACGGTCAGGCAGCGATCATGGCGCATGATCGCTTGACCGTGGCACACGTGCAGAGGGGTGGTTCGTGGCCGCTTGTTGGCTGGACGAGCTTAATCCCGCGCAGCGTGAGGCGGTCACGCATGGCGACGGGCCGCTGCTGGTCGTGGCGGGCGCGGGCACCGGCAAGACCAAGACCTTGGTCTGCCGGGTGGCCTGGCTGATCGACCGGGGCGTGCGCCCCGATCGCATCCTGCTCCTCACTTTCACCCGCCGGGCCGCCGCCGAGATGCTGCGCCGGG
>JBGPAW010000374.1:0-3995 GCA_041480905.1 Phycisphaerae bacterium | reverse complement strand
GCTAACCATAAAACCGAAGACACGAGCAAAAACGCTTTCATGACTCTCTCTCCCTCGCGGCCTCTGCCGCTGTTCCCCTGCCGACCAGCCCGCTCCACGGGACGGACCCCGGGCCGTCATCGTCTCTTGAGGGCTGGCGCGCCCGGTTTTGCCCGGGCGCAACCCAACCGCCTTGGGGAAACCGCGCCATGCCCCAAGAGCGCGACTCATACCCCACGAATCACAGTGTTGTCCCCCGCTACCGACGACCACGCGCCGGTCGGGATCCAACCACTGCTCTCGTGTACATAAGGGGAGCTAAATTGGCGAGGACGAAAGCACGTCTTGCTCGGGTCCTCTCTCTCCCTTCATTCCTAATCCGCAATCTATCACAGACTACCCCCCCCTGTCAAGTGGATTTTTGAGAAATCCCCAACAGCTCGATCGGAAAGTCGGCGTACCCACCGGCGAGAACCCAAAGGACCCACGGAGCTGGATGTTAGCGGGCGGTACGGCGCCCCTCGTGGCGCGCCGGCATCTCACGGACCGCCCATCGATTTCTCGCCTCGCGCCTGCAGCGTGTCCAGAAGTTTCCGTGCCGCGGGGTAGTTCGGATCGATCCGCAGGGCCAACTTGCCGACAGCTACTCGGCCAACTCTGCGGCGCGTTTTTGCACCGCATAGGCCCCATAACCGCCCGCCAGGCTGAGCACGTCGGTCCGCCCCAGGGCCGCGAGGGTCCGGGCCGCGTAGTAACTCCGCTGCCCCACGCCGCAGAACACCAGGACCGGCTGGTCCGGTGACAGCTTGTCGGCCTGGCTGCGGAGGTCGTCCACGCCGAGGTTCACCGCCCCTGGAATGGTCCCGCCGGCGAACTCCATGGGACTACGCACGTCCACGATCTGATATCCCCGCTGGGCGAGCGCCGTCACCTCGGCAGCATCGACGTGTCGGACCAACCCGCGTTCCTGATTGTCGGCGACGAACGCCGCGATGTGCACCGGGTCCTTCGCCGCACCATACTGCGGCGCATAAGCCAGGTCCAAAGCGGCTAGGTCGTCGATCGTGCCGCCAAAGTGGATCACCGTCGCGATGATGTCGATCCGCCGATCCACGCCCGCCCCGCCCACGATCTGCGCCCCCAGCACCCGCCGGCTGCCCGGCTCGTAGACCAGCTTGATGGTCATCAGCTCGCTGCCGGGATAGTAGCCCACGTGGTGCCCGCGAATCACCATGACGTGGTCGGCCGTCACTCCGGTCTGATCGGCGGCCTTTCGACTCAGACCCGTCAGCGCCACCGTCAGGTCAAAGACCTTCACGATGACCGTGCCCGCCACGCGCGGCGCCGGCGGACCGGCGTCGGTGGCGGCGATCTCGCCCGCCAGCCGCCCATGCTTGTTCGCCGGTCCCGCCAGCGGGATCAACGCCGGCTGTCCGGTCACCGCATGGACCACTTCGACCGCGTCCCCGGCCGCGAGGATGTGCCGATCACTGGTTTCCAGATATTCATTGACCCTGATCCCGCCGCAGGGCCCCAGCTCCAGACCCGCCTCCTGGGCCAACCGGACGTTCGGGCGCACCCCGAGGGCCAGCAACACCAGGTCGGCGTCGAGGGTTTCTCCATCCTTCAGCAGGACTCGCGCCACGCGGTTCTCCGATACGGCCAGGTTCTCGACCCCGACGCCGAGGTGCAGTGACAATCCTTTGTCACGAAGATGGACGGCGACCGGCGCCGCCATGTCCGCGTCCAGCGGCACCAGCACCTGCGGGGCCAGCTCCACCAGGTCCACGTGCACGCCGCGGTGGGCCAGCGCCTCGGCGGTCTCCAGGCCGATGAAACCGGCCCCGACAATGACCGCCCGTCGCACCGTCTGCTTCTCCAGGTAGGCCCGGAAGGCGTCGCCGTCCTCCATGGCCCGCAGGAAAAAGACGTTTTCATTCTCGACGCCCGTCCACGGCGGGACGATGGCCGACGCTCCCGGCGCCAGGATCAGGCGGTCGTAGGGCTCCCATCCACTCGTGCCCGCCTGCAGGTCGTGGACCCGGATGCGCTGGTTCTCCCGGTCGATGGCTTCCACTTCGTGGCGCACGCGCACCTCGATGTTGAACCGTTTCTGGAACATCTCCGGCGTTTGCAGCAACAAGGCCGCGCGGTGCTTGATGATGTCGCCGACGTAGTAGGGCAGGCCGCAGTTGGCAAACGAGACGTAGCCGCCGCGCTCGAAGATCACGATTTCCGCTTCGCCGTTGAGCCGCCGCGCCCGCGTGGCCGCGCTCGCCCCCCCCGCCACGCCACCGACAATCAGAATCCGTCGCTTCCGGGAACTGCTCATCGGGAACGAGCTCCTAAATCCAATGGTCTACCATCCGGCAACTTACACTCACGCCAGAAATTCCGGCGAGATCGAGTATCGGATCGCGGATACGGCGCGCGGCAGATCTTCAGCCGAGAGTGTACCGAGTCGGCGATCAATAATGCGGGAAGTGATGGTTGCAATCAGTGGTTTGAACCACGTTGGCTTGGGAAGACCCGCCTGTTGCCAGTTCTGAAGGGCGAACTGTTCGTCACCGGAATCCTGACTGGTTAGCGCGAGGACCACGACATCCCCGTAGCGGTTCCCATAACCCCTGGGACTGAGCACCAAAACCGGTCGCTTTTTGGACGCGACCAAGTCCGAGAAGGGGAACCGCACGAGCACGACATCACCCGGATCACAGGGTGTCATAAAGGGCGTCTTCGTCGTTATCCCAAGTTTTGGCGAAGGCACTTTCTTGAGCTGTCATCCACGCCTGTGTTTCTGACGCGGGCCCCGTCGCGTCCTCGAAAACCACGATCACATCCCCGGGCGGTACGGCATGGGCTTCCAAGGGAAGAATGACCTTCTCGCCGTCAAAATGTCCTTTCATTGCGATCATTTTCTTCTCCGCCAGATCATAGCCCTTTCCGCGAGACGAATCCATTACAGCTATTCCGCCCGCCACGGCGTACGCAATCCCCAGGTTCTCCAATCGCCGACTGATGTCTCGCAGGGCCTGATGGACTGGATCATCGCGCATAAAAAACCGTGCCGTCTCCCGAATGGCGGACGTGCCGCCACGTCGCATCCTGCGCTCGAACGGCTCCACCACTCGATTCTAGCCGTTCCCCGATCCGGCGGTCAAAGTCTGGCGCCACGCCCTATGTCACGCGACACCCGATGACCCCACGGTGGGCGGAGTTCCCTCCTGAAGGTGGGCCGCGCCGATCAACTCCCGGATCGAGGTCAACTCCTGCTCGCGGAGATACCGGCGCAGACCGTCCAGAATCCGCGTCAAACACGTGGGATCGACGAACGTGGCCGTTCCGACCGCCACCGCCGTGGCCCCGGCCAGGTGGAACTCCACGGCGTCCCGCCAATTCTGGATGCCCCCCATCCCGATGAGGGGAACGTTCGCCCGGCGGGCCACCTGCCGGTACACGTCGTAAACCATCGCCAGCGCTACCGGCTTAATCGCCGGGCCGGACAGCCCCCCAAAAGCGTTGGCCAGGATCGGGCGGCGGGTCTCGGCCCGGATGGCCATCCCACGCAGCGTGTTGATCAGCGAAAGGACCTCGGCACCCCCGTCAATAGCCGCCCGGGCTAAGTCGCAGATCGAGGTCACGTTGGGCGACAGCTTGACGATCAGCCGGCACCGCCCCAGCACCGCCCGAACGGCCCGCACCAATGCACCCAGGCGCACCGGATCGGTCCCGAACTCCAGTCCGTCGGCCACGTTCGGGCATGACACGTTCAATTCGACCGCCGAAAGCACCTCGAGCTCGTCGAGCCGCCGACATACCGCCACGTAGTCCTCCACGGTATGCCCCGCCACGTTGACGATCACCGGGATGCCCAACTCGCGTAGATAGGGGACCTTCTCGTTGACGAATTGCTCCAACCCTACGTTGGCCAACCCGATCGCGTTGAGCATCCCCGAGGCGGTCTCCACCGTGCGCGGCGGCGGATTGCCCTTCCGCGGCAGGACCGTGACCGCCTT
>JBGPAW010000373.1:0-4037 GCA_041480905.1 Phycisphaerae bacterium | reverse complement strand
GTTGGTGTGGGTGTAGGTGGGGTCGATCACCTCGCGGAGGGAGCGGGCCATGGGAGAGCCAGCGGCCCCGAGGGTGTCCAGGTAGAACCGGGTGTCGGAGGGATCGTCGGGGATGATGCAAAACGCCGAGTCCTCCTGGTGCATCTTCTGATGGGCCCGCTTGATCCAACCCGCGAGGGAATGGGTTCCTCCCACGTAGGGCAGCGTCTCGGTGAAAGCTTCCAAAGCCTCGATCCGCCGGAGGGCGTCCGGCTGGAGGAAGGCGCCTTTCTGCGTGGCGCTGACGGCGATGTTCAGGGTGCTGGTGCCGTCGAAATGCTGGTTCAGGACGCGGCTGGCCTGCACGAGCGGATGGTGATCCTTGAAGGCCAGGATGCGGGCGTCGTTGATCACCAGGTGCGAAGCCCCCCAGGTGGCCAAGGCCAACACCACCGCTCCACCCCCGAGCACCTCGCGTCGGCGTCGAAAGATGAACTCGCCCAATCGAGCCAGCATGCGGCCGATGAGGTCCAGGTGGGACACGGAGCCGGGAGCGTTCTGCTCGCGGAGAAATACCTTGCTCAGACGCAGTGGTCGCAGCATCAGGCCGGCGGGGATGACGGTGAGGACGTAGAACAAGGCGCCCAGGACGCCTACGCAGGTAAACAGGCCGAAGTATTCGATCGGCGGCATCATGCCACCGAGATACAAGCCCAAAAAGCCGGCCAGGTCCGTTAAGGAGGTGATGGCCATGGGATACCACAGGACCATACAGGCGTCGATGATGACCCGCGCTTTGTCGCGCCCGCCGAGGTGGAGCTGCTCTTCGTAGTATTGGCCGATCAAATGGAAGGAATTGTCCACGCTCAAGGCCATGATGATGACGAAGATGCCGTTGGTCACGATGTAGATGGGAACCCGCGCCGCCGCCATCGTCCCCAGAGCCAGCGCCGACGCCCCGGCGATCACGCATAAGGGCAGGATCGTGCCGCGAAGGTTACGGTAGGCCAGCACGATCAGGACGGCCATGACCACGGGACAGACGAGGTTCATGCGCAGGGCATCGTCCGAAACGGCCCGGCCCATGTGGGTGCGGACCGCGGGCTCGCCGGCGACCACTAGCCGCTCGTCGCGCACGGGGAAGTGGCTGATGAGTTGGCTGAGCTGGCGGTACAACTCCTCGGCGCGCACGTCATCCTGGAGCCGAATGACGATACAGGCCGCTGTTCCGTCAGCGGCGACCAGCGTGCCGCGGTACAACTCGTACCCGAGCACGTCTTTCTTGAGCGCTTCCAGCCCGGCCGCGTCTTGCGGGACCTGCTTCATGAGCCGCTCGAAACCTGGTTCGCCGTTTTCATCGAAGTAGACGCCGGACTCGGTAGCCAGGCTGATCACGTCCCCGGGGGCCACGCCGGGCAGTTGCTGGATGGCGTGGGTGAGGTCTTGAACGAGCTGGAGGGCGGCTGAATTGAAGATTCCACCCTCGGCGTCACGGATGACTCCGACGGCGATCGGATCGGTCAGGCCGAAGCGCTGGTCCACCTTGTGCTTGGCGGCCAAGGCCGGTTCATCAGGAGGAATGAAGGCGTCCGGGGTGGTGTTGCGAGTGAGCCGAAGCATGAAGGCGCCCGGCACCAAGGCCAGCAGCGCGGCGAGGAGCAAGACGGGCACGGGGTGCGACGTGACGAAGGCAAAATAGCAGCGCATCGCGACTACCCGTCCCCGGCGTGAATCTTGACGCACAAGAGCGCCCTTCATAAGCTATGGGGTTGCCGGGAGAAGGTCAAGCTGAGCCAAGTGCTTTGCGTGACGCTCCGTTCGGGGGCTCGAGGGGTCAGATTCCATGCACCACAAGCCGGGGAAACATCGGGTGGGTATTCTGGTCGTACTCTGTTGCGTGCTCGGCGGATGGTCGGGCAGTACGCGGGCGGCGCCGCCGGCCGACGGGAAGTCGCCGCCGGTGGACTCCAAAGAACCGCCCAAGACCAAGCCGTTCGTGGACATCACCGATAAGGCCGGCGTGCGGTTCCGGCACCAAAAGCCGGTCTTGGACCATAAGCTCGACCGGATCATGCCGTGGATGGCTTCGGTAGGCGCGGCGGCGGCGGCCGCGGACTATGACAACGACGGTTGGATCGACCTGTATGTGACCAACTCCGCCGTCGGATCGCTCAATAAGCTCTTCCACAATAATCGTGACGGCACCTTCACCGACGTGGCGGAGAAGGCGGGGGTCGCCCACGCCAACGACGTGCATGGCACGAGCATGGACGCGGTCTGGGGCGACTACGACAACGACGGTCGCCTGGACCTGTATATTGTTAAATGGGGCTGGAACATCCTCTACCACAACAACGGCGACGGCACCTTCACCGACGTGACCGAGAAAGCGGGCGTGGGGGACCAGGGCAACGGCAATGCCGCGATCTGGTTTGACTACAACGACGACGGCTACCTGGACCTCTACATCGGGAATTACTTCCGCAAGGTGGATCTCTTCCACCTGGACGACTCGCGGCAGATGCACGAGGACTTCGAGACCGCCCGCGACGGCGGGGCCAACGTCCTCTACCGCAACAACGGCGACGGCACCTTCACCGACGTGAGCCATGAGTTGGGCGTCGACGACACCGGCTGGACGCTCGACGTCGGCGCCGCCGATTATGACAACGACGGGGACCAGGACCTGTTCTGCGCCAACGACTTCGGCCAGGACCGCGTGTTTCGCAACAACGGCGACGGGACCTTCACCAACCTCACCGACACGGCCATCGGCTGGGACACCAACAAGGGCATGAACGTCGAGTTGGGGGACTACAACAACGACGGGTGGCTCGACCTGTACATCACCAACATCTACACCAAGGAGTATGTTAAGGAGGGCAACCAGCTCTACCGCAACATGGGCGATGGGACCTTTCGGGACATCTCCTTCGAGGCCAACGTGTACGACGCCGGGTGGGCCTGGGCCGGCCGATTCTGGGACTACGACAACGATGGTGACCTGGATATCATGGTGGCCAACGGCTACATCTCCGGCAACCCCATGCACGAGTACTTCCGGGACCTGGCCATCGAGGTGACCAAGCCCGGCTTCGACCCGACCGAGGCCCAGAACTGGCCGATGATGGGCGACGCCACCTTCTCGGGCTACGAACCCAAGCGGGTCTTCCGCAACGAGGGCCAGGAGGTCTTCAAGGAGGTCGCCGAGGAGATCGGGCTGGCGGACAAGAGCGACGGCCGCGGCCTGGCCATCGCCGACTTCGACAACGACGGCGACCTGGACGTCTATCTCTCCTGCCAGGGGCAGAATGGCGTGCTCTACCGCAATGACCTGGGGAACAAGAACCACTGGCTGCAGGTGGAACTGAAGGGGACCCACTGCAATCGTAACGCCATCGGAACGCGGGTCACGGTGGTCTGCGAAGGCCTGTCGCAAATCCGGGAGTTGGACGGGGGCAACGGCGACCACAGCCAGTGTCCGTATCGGATGCACTTCGGCCTGGGGCAGCGCCAGAAGATCGATTACGTCGAGGTACGCTGGCCGACGGGGTACGTCGAGCGGTTCGAGAACGTCAAGCCCAACCAACTGGTCAAGTACACGGAGAACACGCCAGCGTCGTTCCTGGAGGAGCGTAAGCGGTGGAAAGAAGCCCAGATCGAAGCCCGCCGGCTCGAAGTCGAACGGGAGAAGAAGAGGGCGGAGGCGAACCCCAAGTCCGCCGAACAGGAGCCCGAGCTCAGTTGGGAGGAGCAGGAGCGGTTCAAGAAGGAGTACCTGAGCTTAAAGGAGGCCGTGGAGAAGGATTCGGATAATCCCCGCAAGCGTTATGAGTTCGCCATGCTGCTGGACCGTCGGGGACGGCAGAGCGCGGCCCTGAGCGAGCTGGAGAAGGCCATCAATCTCGATTCCAGCGCCCTGCTCTACTCCAACACCTATCGCATGCTGGTCCGCCGCTACGGTCACCTGTACTTCGACCGGTCGATTCGCTTCTTCGAGGACCTGGTCGAGTCGCACCCGGACTGCATCATGTGCCGGCTGAACAAGGCGTTGGCCT
>JBGPAW010000372.1:0-4042 GCA_041480905.1 Phycisphaerae bacterium | reverse complement strand
CTTTACGGCCGTTTGCGGGATGGTATTGGGTTTCTGGGTCTCGCCGACGTGGGCGGAGGAGGCGACCTTCGCCTTCAGCGGGCACATCACCCGCCTGTCGGGGGACGTGGGCTTCCTCGGCGGAACCATCCCCCTGGGGACTCCTTTCTCGGGCAGCTACACGTTCGAATCGACTACGCCGGATGCCGAGCCCGCTGATCCCACCGTCGGGTTCTATGACGGCGCGCTCCGCGCCTTCTCGGTCCAGGTGGGTCCCCATCTCCTGACTGGGAGTCTCGATCCTGTGAGGAATAGCATAGCGGTTTCGCACTGTGTGGAGGGCGAGGACTTCGGCGATGTTTATACCCCCGGGGATCGGATGTCCTTGCTCGGGAAGGCCGTGAATACTTCGATCTTCCTGGCCGATTACAGCGCGACGGCCTTCACGAATGATGCGCTGCCCCTCACCCCCCCGTCGCTCACGCTCTTCGACGAACGAAAGTTCCAAATCCTCGATGCCGCGATGTACGCAAGGTTCTCCGTGGTCGGCCAGCTTACCTCCTTCACGCACGTGCCCGAGCCCGCCACCCTCGCCCTGCTGGCCCTCGGCGGCCTGGCGCTTCTGCGCCGCACGCGCTGAGCGGACCGTGATCCCTATCCGTACCCCCCGGACAAAAATGAATAAAAAGTCACTTTACAGCAGCGCTGTGCCAACGGGCTCACCCGCTTCCCGAGCGCGCATAATCCTGCCAACTGTGCCGAACAGGGAACCGCGGCGGGTGAAACGCGCCCTACACGATTATTCGCTGGGACTGGTGGGGCTGAGCAACGGCGGAGGCGGTTCTTCGTTGCGAACGTCTTCGATCCGCACGCCGCGAATGTAGGTCCGTTTCTTCGGGCGGCCTTGCTCGTCGACCGGGAGGGCCATCAGCTTGTCGAGCGTTTCGTAGGAGGGGTTGCCCACCAGGTGGCCGAAGATCGTATACCGCCCGTCCCATTCGGGAATGCGCGTATTGGTGATGAAGAACTGACAACTGGCCGAATCGGGGTCGGCCTCCACCCGGGCCATGCTGACGGCTCCGCGGTCCTGAGGGATATCGTTGAACTCGGCCGGGAGCTTCTTGCCGTCGGAGCGAATCCCCGTGCCATTGCCCGCCGGGCACCCGCCTTGAATGAACGTGCCCGGAAAAATCTTGTGGAAGGTGAGGTTGTCGTAGAACCCGCCCTGGGCCAACTCGAGGAAGTTCTCCACGTGGTTAGGGGCTTCGTCGTAGAACAGCTTGATGACCATCTCGCCGGAATCGGTCAGCAAGGTCACCTGTTTGCGAGCGGCGACCTCGAGCACGAGCTCGTTGGAGCGCAGGGACCCGCCGTAAGGCTCCCAGCGCAAACGATACCGCCCAGGCGTCCGCAAGACGGGATAGAAGCGGCTCGCGTCGATCGACGTGCCGACGCTAGCGTAGGGCGCGAGTTCGACGGTTTCCGTCGTGCCGGGAGGTTGATAGTCCACGGCCACATCCCAGCGGCGACCTTGACTCCCCTCAATAACGAGGCCGGCAAAAGCCCTGCCGCTGAACACATGTGCGGGGGGCAGGCCCATCGCAGTGGCGGATTTGGCGGACTGGGTACCGGGAACGTTCAGCGTCACGGGGTTGGCGGTAAGGTTTTGGAGCACAAAATCGATCCAGATGGGCTTGCCGACTTGGGCCTGTCGGCTGACGGTCGAGATCGCCGCCTTGATCTGGATGGCGTCCTGAGCCCGGGCGCCGGTTCCGCCGAGGGGGGGTGTCGACAGCAAGACGATGTACAATAAGAAGTTACGGGAACTCACCGCACGTGCCCCGCTCCGCTGCCGATCTCCTGCGTTCCTCGTGGGGCGCGGCCCCACCTTGGCCGGTCATTCTCCCCAAAAACGCGGCCTTGTCCAGACAGCCAACCGTTCTTACATCCATCGGCACAATCGGTTGCAGGACAACAGTGGTAGCGGCCCGCGTCCCTTAGGCCGCCGGCCGCTACTCCGGTTGACGGCGATGGCGGTCGCCTGACAATGAGGCGGTGCATCCGCTCGGGCGACGCAACCTCCCCCAAGTCGGCCGGCCCGGACTCCGCATCCGGGCGATCCTTTTGCTTATCCTGGTGGCATGGTTAAGCGAGTCGGCTTGTGCGCGACGGGTCCCGGGGGATCACGCCGATACCTCGGCGAGGTTGGTTCCCCGGCGAATCATCGCCTTGGCTCCCAGTACCGCGGAGATCGTGTGCGAACTCGGGGCTGCCGACCGGCTGGTGGCCGTCGGCCGCTACTGCGTCTACCCGCCGGCCCTGGCCCAACTCCCCAAGATCGGTGGTCTGCGCGACCCGGACCTGGAGAGCATCCTGGCGTTTCAGCCGGACCTGGTCATGGTGCGAGGCCGGAGCGAGGCCCTCGACCAACTGTGCCGCGGCCAAAGCATCCGCGTCTACAACGACCCGACCGAGACCTTGGCCGACATCGAACGCGCGGTGCAGGAAATCGGCGATCTCCTGGGTCTGCCGGCCCGGGCGGCCGCCGTCGTTTCCACGATGCGCGCGGATCTGGCAGCCGTCCGCCGGGCAGTCGAAGGCCGGTCCAGACCGCGGGTCCTGTTCACCAGCCGCAACCCCGATCAACTGGCGGACATCTATTCCGTGGGCAAGGGATCGTACCTCGACGAGTTGATCACGCTGGCCGGTGGTGAGAACATCTTCGGCGACCAGGACATCGCCTATCCGCTGGTCAGCCTGGAGGAAATCCTCGCCCGCCAGCCGGACGTGATTATTGAATCGCTGTTCGGTCAGCCGGACGAGCCTGGGTTGCACGAGACGGTGGTTGCTCAGTGGCGCGCGGTGGGACCGATTCCGGCGGCGGCCTCCGGCCGCATCCACATCGTGACGGCGGATTATGTCACCGTGCCATCGCCGCGCGTGGTGCGGATGGCAGCGGACCTGGTCGCCATCCTCCATCCTGAGGTCACGCTTGAGCGGAAGTGACACAATTTTGTCAGCCACGGCGCTGCGCTACGGGTTCCCCCAGCGTCCCGACTTTCTGGGACCGTTGGAGCTGAGCGCGGCGCGGGGCGAACTGCTCGGCATCATCGGTCCCAACGGCGCGGGAAAATCCACGCTGCTCCGTTTGCTCGCCGGAATACTCCAGCCCCGGGCCGGGAGCGTGCGTCTGGCGGGTGCCGATCTGCACCGTCTCTCCGTCCGGGAGCGGGCCCGGCGCATCGCCTATCTCCCGCAGAAACCTCCGGGGGAGGTGGCCACGATGGCCCTGGAAGTGGTGTTGATGGGACGCTTTCCGCACCGCCCCTACAGTCTGTTTGAGTCGCCAGCGGACGTGGACATCTGCCGCCGGTCCATGCAGCTCACCGGTACCTGGGAGCTGGCCGATCGCACTCTGGACACCCTCTCCGGCGGGGAGGCTCAGCGCGTGCATCTGGCGGCCGCGCTGGCACAGCAGCCGGAGGTCTTGCTACTTGATGAGCCCACCTCGGCCCTGGACCTGTACCACCAATTGGTGGTTTTCGATCTGTTGGTGCGGCTGACGCGGGAGCAGGGCTTGGCGTGCGTGGTGGTCACCCACGATCTGAACCTGGCCGGCCGTCACGCCGACCGCGTGGCTTTGCTCGACGACGGTGCCGTTGTCCTGGCGGGATGCCCGGACGAGGTACTGACCGACCAGGTGCTGGCACCGGTGTACGGTGTTCGGTTCGCGGTCTATCGTTTTGACTCGGACCCTCGACCGTGGATTTTTCCGCGTCCGTTAGGGGTGGGTACGTCGGCGGTGGGGGAGGGGGGGGCATGAAGACGCTCTCACTGAGCCGCTATCTGGGTATCCTCGGCGGCGCCTTGCTGGTGCTGGTGCTCCTGGTGCTCCTCAGCCCGGGCGTGGGGTCACAACGCATCGGCGTCATTCAAGCCTGGCAAACCCTGCTGCAAGGAGACACCACTTCCGTGCAGTATCACATCGCCTTTCGGTTGCGCCTACCCCGCGCGTACAAGGCCGTGGTGGCGGGCGTGACCCTGGGGCTGTGCGGTGCCGTTT
>JBGPAW010000371.1:0-4043 GCA_041480905.1 Phycisphaerae bacterium | reverse complement strand
TGCTTGGTGATAAAATGGTCCACGGCGTTCTCCTTTCCACGGCGGCGCTGAGAACCACCATGGTCAGGCCAGAACGCCACTTTTTCTATACGGGCTGATCAGGGACTCTTTGGTTGCGGCCGAAGGCCGCTTTGGGAAGAATATGAGGAGAACCTACCAGGCGACGTTTCTGAAGCGGTCGCGTTGGTGGATCGCGTGGTCCGAGGACGTGCCCGGCGCCCTAACGCAGGATAGAACGCTCGCCGAAGCCAAGACGAACCTCCGCGACGCGATTCGGTTGATGCTGCAACCGGTTGATCTGGACGCACTGCCCAAAGTCAAGGTCGTGCGATCTGCCGTCAGTTGAGCATTCCGCCGCCGTACCAGGAGAGCGAGTAGAGGAGGGACCCTCGTGCCATCAGGAAGATTCGGCCAGGTTCTGGCTCTGTGGACCACGGTCCCGATCTTCGCGGGGGGGCCGGGGGCGCGCAGCGACCTGGCTAAGGCGTTTATACCCATCGGGCACCTGGACACCTCGGTGATCAAGGAGTCGTCCGGGATCGTCAAGAGCCCCAAGTACGAGGGCATCTTCTGGACGCACAACGACTCCGGCAACCCGCCGGAACTGTTCGCCATCAAAACCGACGGCACCCTGGCGGCCCGAATCCCCGTCGAGGCGGCGCCGAACCTTGACTGGGAGGACATCGCCGTCGCCGACGGCTTCATCTATGTCGGCGACATCGGGAACAACCTCGGTTGGCTGCGGGTGCGGGCGGTCTACAAGTTCGCCGAGCCGGACCCCCACGCGGCCGAACTCCAACCCATCAAACCGGTGGCGACCTATCGCTATAAATACCCGGACCGGCCTTTCGACGCCGAAGCCCTCGTGGTCCGTGGGGACCGCGTGTACATCATTCGCAAAGCCGGCGGGGCGGACTCGGCGATCTATCGCCTGACCGCCACCGACGGTGAACTGATGACCCTGACCAAGGTGCAGGTCTTGCCCTCCGCATGGATCACGGGGGCCGACCTGTCCGCCGACGGCCGTCTTCTGGTGACCGTCTCGGGCTATCAGTTGGCCCTTTATCCGGTCAACGAAGACCTGACTCTACGCCCGGACGAACCGGTCAAGTTCGTCTACTATCCGACTGGGGATGAGATTGAGGCGTGTGGTTTCGACGGGGGTGACGTGATCCTGACGGGGGAGAGAGGAAACATTTATCGGATCTCCGCCGTGGAGATTCAGCAGCAGACCCGCTTTGTGGGCCCGCGCTAGGGCGCGCACACGAAGGTCATGGGGATCGATTGATGGGGGGCGGGGTCCGGCGGGGTCCGCAGGGTATTCAGGCTACCGTCGAGCCGGAGGGGCATTCCCCGCGTCGATTCCAGCCAGAGGGAGGCCGGTTGGCCGTCCGCGATCCGCTCGGCGATCTCGCGGTCCAACTGGAGACAGGCGGATTCGCCGCAGACCTCTTTCACTTCGGCGGACCAGATCTCCCCCATCACATCGAGGCGCAGCGTCACCGGCTCGGCGGGTTTGAAGCGCGGATGTACCCGGCGGTCGGGCAGGTCCTGCGGGGAGGCAGAGTGACAGAGCGGCAGGTCGGTGTGGGCGGTTAGAAAATCGACGAGTGACCGATTTTCGCCGACCGTGCTGGTCGCCATAGGCAGGCTCCTCCCTTTTGGGGCTGTCAGGGGGGTTATCGTCCGATCACGCTGTTCCGCTTGAGCCATGTCGGCGGCGGGAGGACGGTTCCGGGAGGGTCTTACCTTACCGGGAGACAGGTCGCGTTTGAACACGCATTATCGGTCGGAAACCAAAGTATGGCTTGACCTCTTGCAGTTCTGAATGTATCATATAGTAAAACTGGGCAGGATAGGGAAACTGCCCAGCCCTGTTCCCCGATTGGTGGCGCGGTAATTATCGGAGGGCCATTCATGAAAAGCGTTTTCACAACCGGCGAAGTGGCCGCCATTTGCAAGGTGAGCCAGCAAACGGTCATCCGTTGTTTCGACAGCGGCAGGCTGAAGGGTTTCCGCGTGCCGGGTTCGAGATTCCGGCGTATCCCGCGTGAAAAGCTGCTGGAGTTCATGCGCGTTAATGAGATCCCCCTGGAGCAACTGGACTCGGGTAAGAAACGGATCCTGGTGGTCGATGACGACGCGGCGATCGTGGAAATGTTCATCGAGCTCTTTGCCCGCGACGGACGTTTCGAGGTGCGCACCGCTACTACGGGCTACGACGCCGGTTTGGTCACCCAGGAGTTCCGCCCGGACGTGATGCTGTTGGATTACAAGTTACCGGACGTCAATGGCAACGTGGTGTGTCGCAAAGTCCGTTCCATGCCGAACCTGCGGCACATGAAAATCATCCTGATTAGCGGGGTGGCCGATCCCGATGAAGTCAAGGAGTTGCTCAAGGCCGGGGCCGATGAATTCATCAAGAAGCCCTTCGAGATTGACGCGGTGATCTCGCGCATCGCGGAGGTGCTCAAGGTGTAGGGACGACGGGGAGAGCCGGAGCGTGTGCGGTCGCCGCGAGGGTGGTGTTGGTGTCCACAGCTTCCAGTCCCGTTTCGGATGCGACGATCAAATCACCCCGGGTGGAGTTGATCCTGGCGCAGCTTGAGCAACTGCCCACCCTACCGGCGGTGGTCACGCACCTGTTACAGGTCACCACTTCGGACACCAGCAGCGCCGCGGACGTGGCGGCTATTATCGAGACCGACCAGGCCCTGACCGCCAAGGTGCTGGCCTTGGTCCGCCGCGCGGCGGTGGGGGCCCGCGAGGCGCGCACCGTCGAACGGGCGATTGTCCTGCTGGGGTTCGAGGCCGTTCGCAACGCCGTGCTGGCGGTCCAGATTTACGAGACGTTCCCCAGCGTCGAGCCGCACGCCGGGGCCACCCTGGATCGGGTGGAGTTCTGGAAACACAGTCTGGCCGTCGCCTGCGCCGCGCGACTCATCGCCGAGCGGATGCGTCTGGGTCCGCGTAAGGATGAAGCGTTTGTCTGCGGTCTGCTGCACGATCTGGGCAAGATCGCGCTGGATGCCTGCCTGCCCAAGAGCTACGCGCGGGTGCTGCGGCAAACGCGGGCGAGCGGGCGCTGTATCTGCGACGTGGAGCGCGAGCTGCTGGGACTTGATCACACCGTCGCCGGGAGACGACTGGCCACCCAGTGGAAGCTGCCGCAAGCGATCATCGAGAGCATCTGGTTACACCACCAGCCGCCCGCGTCGCTGCCGCCTTCGAGCGCCGCACCGGAGCTCATCCGGATCGTACACCTGGCGGACCAGATCGTGCGCCAGCAGCGGATCGGCTACTCCGGTTACGGGTACGTGGACCCGCCGGGAGGCGTAGCACAGGCCATCGGACTTGATCCCGCCCACGTGCAAAGCGTGATCGACGCTCTGCCCGAACAGGTGGAACGGAACTGCCAGTTGATCGGCATCGACGAGCTGAGCGGGACCGAGCTATATGCCAAAGCGGTGTCGGAGGCCAATGCGGAATTGGGACGCGTCAACGCCGCCCTGGCGGAGGCCAACCGACGCCTGGCGTTGCGGGCGCGGTGCTTCGACGCGCTGGGCGTGTTCACGCGCTCGCTGAGCCTGGATGACCAGATCGCCACGGTTTGCCTGGCGGCGGCCCGGTGTGTGCGGGACGTGCTCGAACTGGATACCGCGGTGGGATTCTACTGTGACCCCGCGGGCGTGCTGTACCACGCGGGGCTGTGCACCTCGGACGGGGAGCGTGTGGAGGTCCTCGCCGCCCCGGCGGAAGGACGTCCCGGCGGGGGGCGGTCGCCCGTCATCGGCGGCGGAGTGGGCCCGGCGCCGTCCATGGCCCAGCCGGTGGTCCGCCACTGGCTACGCGCCCTGGGAACCGGCGCCGTGCGGATGTGGCCCATGACCCACGCCGGGATGGTCATCGGCGGAGTGCTCTTCTGCGGGGAGACCGAGCACCTGGAAGCGTTCTCCTCCTCGGCGGAGGAGTTCGCGGCGTTGGGAGTGGCGTTCGGCCTGGCGGTCGCCGGCGCCGCCGACCGGGCCCGTTCGGATCGGCTG
>JBGPAW010000370.1:0-4052 GCA_041480905.1 Phycisphaerae bacterium | reverse complement strand
GGATCTCGGCATCCATGATGTACTTGAACGGCTTGATCCGCTCCACGTCCTGGAGTTCATACTCGGCCCACTGTTGCTTGCGACAGTCGCCGTGCTTGCGGTAGTAGTCCCGCAGCACCTTGAGCGAGCGATAGTACTGGGCCCGGTTGGCCACGACGGCCTCAGCCAGGTCCACCTCGCGGGCGTCGGCCACCGTGATATCCGGCAACTGCACCCCTTCAGGGTGTTCCAGCGAGGTCAAGGGGGCGTCGATCTTCTGGCGCTTCTCGAAAAGTGCGTCGGTACGACAGCCGCACTGACCGGTGATAAAGACCACGCCGACCACGAACAGAACTTGCCGTAAAGAGAACATGGACCTCTCCTCCTTGGCGTAGGAATCGTTTCGTCTAGGCCATCCGCGCCGGAAACCCTATTAGACCCCGAACCCTTCGGCGCGTCAAGCGGGTTGGTCAGTTACCACTGCGCTTCTTCAAACGCCCCCATGCCTCGGGCAGGCTTTTCCGCCGGTCGGGCCTTGAGAATCGCGGCGGCGAGGGTGATGTCGGCCTTGGTGGTAATCTTGAGGTTGGAGGGATCGGAATGGACGATGGCCACCGGGTGACCGATCAACTCCACCAATTGAGCATCATCGGTCACACTCGGTCCTTCCTTCGGGCGGCGGGCGTAGGCCTCGAGAATCAGTACCCGGCGGAAGACCTGCGGGGTTTGGGCCTCAAAGAGCGACTCGCGCGGAACCGTGGCGTCGATGACCCCCGCGGTACTCACGCGCTTGATCGTGCCGGTAATCGGGGCGGCCAGAATGGCCGCCCCCGTCTTGGCGGCTTCCGCGAACACATCGTCAATCATCCGCCGGGTGACGCACGGGCGGGCGGCATCGTGGATCGCCACCAGATCGGCCTCCTCTTTCACTTTCGCCAGACCAGCGGCTACCGAGTCGGTACGTTCCTCCCCGCCCTCAACCAGTTGCACGCCCATGAAGCCCAGGTTGGCCCCGTACTTGGTGCGGACCTGCTCCGCTTCGCTGCCTGCCACCACCAGGATGGTCTGGATCACGTCTTCGCGGTTTACGAAATGTTCGAGGCTGCCGAGAAAGATCGGGCGACCGTCCAGCTTGGCCAGCGTTTTGCTCTCTCCGCCGCCGAAGCGTTCGCTCTTGCCCGCCGCCGGAATAACCACCGCCACCTTGCTCATGGTGCGTTTCCCAGGAGACGCTGTCTCGCCCATGCCCGAACGGGGCCCGTCGGATCCCGGCGTCAGCCGCGCGTACCGAACGTGGGGAAAGCGGCCTCCTCCGCCTCGCGGGCGATGATGATGGTCGGCTTGACCAGGATCAGCAGCACCTGCTCGTCCTTCACCAACGAGCGGTTGGAGTACAGCCGCTTGAGGACCGGGACTTTGGAAAGCACCGGTACGCCGGCATCGATTTCGACTTCCTCGGAGGTCTTCATCCCGCCGATGAGCAGCGTGCCCCCGTCGGGCACCGAAACGGTGGTCCGAATGACTTGGCGCTGAACACTGGGCAACTGGATGAATCCGCCGCCCGCGGCCGTCCCGGCGGCGCCGCCGCTGTAGGGGAAAAGTTGAATGCCCTCTAGCGTCGCCACCCCCGGCCGCAAGGTCATGGTCACGTAGCGCTTGTCCGCCGACACCGTGGCCTGCACGTCCAGCACCGCGCCGGTGAGGATCTGCTGGATCTGCGGTTGCTGAGCGACGGCGTTCTGGGCCGTTTGCGGCTGGACGTTGTAGACGTAAGACTGCTCGCGCAGGACCCCCACCCACGCCCGCTGCCCGTTGAACAGCACCAGACGCGGCGCGCTCATCGTACTTCCGCGCCGGTCGGCCTGGGTGGCGCGCAGCAGAAAATCCACTTGAATGTTGTCCAGAAAGCTGCCGAAGATCTGCATTCCCGGCCGGTCGGTCCCACCCAGCGAGCCGGGGATACTGGTCTTCTGGGTCTTGGTCAGGTCCAGCATGTTGCTCAGGATCGGCACCGGGGTCATCCGCGAGCCGGAATCCATGAAGCTTCCCGGCTCCGGCACCAAAGCCACGTTACCGTAGGGCTGGTTGACCGTGGTAGTGACGCCGGAAACGACTCCTGGGGTCAGGGCCGTGCCGACCCCGGGTGCCGCCGGGCCGAAGCCCAAACGCGAAAACGAACGCGGCAACAGCAGCGCGTTACCCTCGCCCAGGTTGTTCACCCGGTCGTATCCGGCGTTGCCCTGGTTGAGGATGACATCCAGGTCGATGCCCAATTCCTCCAAGTAGTTGGCCGTCACGGTCAAAAACCGGGCTTCGATGGCGATCTGAATGGCGCGTTCCTGCCGAAGCTGGGCCAGCAAATCCGCGATCTGCTCGTGAGCCGAGGCCGTCTGGGTGACAACCAAGTTGGCCTCCAAGGCCCGGATGGACGCCTCGGTCCCGCCGCCTTCGCGCCAGCTTTCCGGCTCGATCGTCTCGCGGATGAGCTCGACAATGTCATTCGCTCTTTCGGTGCGCGAGCGCTGGTCCTCGTCCCCGCCGCCGCCGCCCCCGCCCAGGAAGGGGTTCTGTTGGGCGCTGCCCTGCCCCCCGCCGCCGCCCTGTTGGATGTTGATGGACGGGGACTCGTTGAAGTCGGGCACGCGCATCAGCAGATCGCTGATGTCGTAGACCTCGACCAGAGTCTCGCGGTCGAGCAAGGCTCGCGTCGCAATCTTGATGATGCCCCCATTGACCACATAGCGCAGCTCCACCGCGCTGCCGCCGAGCTGAGCCAGCACCTCTTCCAGCGCCTTCCGCAGCGTGACCTCCGCGGGCAGTCTCAGATTCACCGGCGTGTCCTGATCAATCCCGTGGTTCAAGAGGTCCGACCACACCACGGTGATGTTGATCTGCTGGCCCTCGGACAGCGTTTGCACCACTTCGCCGAACGGGGTGTCGTCGAAGTCTACGGGGATTTTCGTCGTGCCGAGCTTGGTTTTGATCGCCTGGTCCTCCGGCAACAGATACTCCTGCCCCGAAGGTTGCCGCCCCGGACGGGAGATGATCTCCAACCAGTTCTTGGGATAAGTCAGATTCGCGTGCCACGGAATCTTCGTCTCATCCACGTCGGAAAGCACGCCTTGGGTCTCCTTCCGTTTGGTGTTGAGCGCTTCCCGTTGCCGGAGGTAGTTCCAGGTGTCCTCCAGGTCGTCCAGCATCCACCGGGCCTGGTCGTTGCGCGGATCGATGACCACCACCTGGTGGAGAACGTCTATGGCCGCCTCGAAATCCCCGTCTTTGCGCTCCTGGAAGGCCTGATTCATCAGCGCGTCCACGCGGCGCTGTTGGTTCTTGCGCAGTTCGGCGAGACTCTCGGTGCTTTTGACCGTGATCTCCTCGCGCAGTTGGCGGACTTTCATCTCGTCTTGGTGGCGTTCTTCGGCCTCGACGAACTGCGTCAAGGCGTCCACCTCGGCCCGCAGGCTTTCATAGCGCGACAGCGGTTCCGCGAATTCTTTGCCCGACTCGACGATTTGCCGCGCCCGCAGCAGAGCCTGCTTGGCCAGGTCGAACCGGTTGTTGATCACGTGCGTGCGGACCTCGGCTTCGGCGTCGCGGTACGACGCCACCACCCGCTGCCAGCGAATCTGCCGGCGTTGGTGGATCCGTTCGATGAGCGTCAACGAGCCCGATTCCACCTTCTCGTGGGTCCGTACCTGTTCGATCCCGCGTACCGCTTCGGGATATCCCGGTACGACCGTCGATGCCTCATTGAACAGACCCAGCGCTTCTTCGAGGCGCCCCTGGTCCAGGGCGGTGTAGCCGCGTTGCGTTAGAGATCGGGCCCGTGCCATGGGGCCCTCCTCCGGCTTGCCGGGAGCTGCGCCGGCGGGGGCACTGGTGGGCGCCGAGGACGCGGCGCTTTCCGGCGTCGCCCGCGCCTGCCCCGGTCCGGCCTTGAGTTCTTCCTGGGCGCGGTTCCGCCGGGCGGCAACCTCCTGGAGCCCTTCCTCGGCGGACTGGCGGACGGCTGCCGGAGCGTACTCGTTGGCCAACACGCCCTGGAAGAGCCGCTCGGCCTCGGCGTAGCG
>JBGPAW010000369.1:0-4072 GCA_041480905.1 Phycisphaerae bacterium | reverse complement strand
TCCCGGGGCAGTTGTTGAAGTACGTCCCTATGGCATCGCCATCCCCGTCCATCGCGGGTTCGGCGGAGACGTCCACGTCATGACTGGTACCGGTGATGTAGGCCAACGCGCTGATAACCTGCTCGTGGTACAGGTAGGCCGGGTTCAGGGGATCGGCGAAACCCAGTTCGCGGGCCCGGTCCTCGAGCTTCAGAACCGCCAATCCGGTGACAGCCACCCGGTTGCACTCGCCCCCGTACGGTCCGTCCCACGATCCGTCGGCATTCTGCAAGCCGGTTAAAAACTCCAGTCCGTGAACGATGGCCTGCTCGATGTCCGCGGCGGGGGCGCGGGCCGACGCCCGCCGGTTCGTGCAGAGGTCGCATTCGTCAGGAATGCCGTTAGGCTGGCAGTCCGCGCTCGTGCCGGCGGCGATGTCACACTCATCCGGGACGCCGTTGTTGTTGCAGTCGTCCGCCGTTCCCAACGCGATCTCGCAGGCATCGGGAGCCCCGTCGCTGTTGCAATCCGCCTCGCAATTCGTGCCGTCCCCGGCGTACACCCCGTACATGTCGGAGCATGAGCCCGCCGTGGTCTCCACGCAATCGGTACGCGCAGGTATCAGACAGCAGGCGCCGAGGTCGGCATAGGCCCTGGTCCCAGCCCCGACCCCACTGGCCAACAGGACCCCGGCCGCCGCCAAGGCGATCCAAACGCCACGGTATGTCATCTTTCGCCGATTCATGCGTATTCTCCCGACTCTTCCCCCGAACCTGAATGAGTCCCGGGGTCGCCGAGGCTGAGGCGCAGAGCCACTCACGCGAAGCGCCTCTCCGCTATTGAACCACGCTCGCCGCCGTAGTCTCACGATGCTGATAGGGCTGGTAACTTGTAGCCGATAGCTGGTAGAAGCTGCGAGACTCATGACTATTGCCCAACGCATTTGCGGTAAGCAGGATAACCGACCGAGAGTGCGGTGTCAATCCCCGAACGAAAAAACGCAGTCGAGCTTCTCGATGGTCCTCCTTTGGGCGGGCAGAGCCAACGGCGTACTCTCTAAAGCTTGTTCACCGTGATGCCCCGGCGGTGACAGAACCGGCCGTGCGCCAGCCTGTGGCACGTGGAACCTCCGTAGCCGCTCGACACAACTTTGGGCATTAGGGTTTTCCCCAATATCTGGTCCATAAAGTACGCCGGAGCAATGTTTTACGCCATGTACGTCCGTGACGGGTGTGGCCATAAGTTTTGGCAAATCGGGAGGGCGAGGCTCCCGGCGAGCCGAATCACGCGGCTCGGCAGGAGCCTCGCCCTCCCCATCCGCCGAAAGCTCTTGCCACACCCCAGCCACACCCTCGGGGACCTGCCACATTGACAGATGCGGCCTGCGCTCTACTATTACCCGTTATGATACGGAGCCTATCAAAACAGTCGGTGTTTGGGTTCCTGTGGGCGCTCCTGCTCAGCGCCGGGGTGGTGACAGCGGCACCGAAACCCAGTCTGGTCTCCAAGACCTGGGAGCTCGCGTTCGATTTCCACGATCCGGCCCGCATCACGGTCACGCTCCCGGGCGAGAGCAAACCGACCGTTTTCTGGTACGTCATCTACACCGTCACCAACCAGACGGGGCGGGAAGTTCTCTTCTATCCCCAGTGGGACCTGGTTACCGACACCCTGACCGTGGTCCACGGTGGCGACAACGTGAGCCTCACCGTCTTCGACGCCATCCGGCAAAGACACCTCAAGCAATATTCCTTCCTCATCGAACCGCTCAAGGCCAGCGGAAATCTGCTCCAAGGGGCGGACAACGCCAGAACTTCGGTCGCGATCTTTCGGGAGTTTGACCCCCAGGCCAGCCACTTCACCATCTACGTGGCGGGGTTGTCCGGGGAGGTTACGCGGGTGAGGAATCCGGCGTACGATGCCGCCCAACCCGAGTCAGAGAAAAATCTTCAGTTCTTCACCCTTCGCAAAACCCTGGCGATCCAGTATGATCTTCCGGGCGACTTGGAGTCCCGCAGGAGCGCCGCGCCGATACGGACGGGACGCGAGTGGGTCATGCGGTAGCTGTCGGCCGGTCGCCGAGATGGTCATAACTCCTTTTTCGACAAGGAGTAGGAGATCAAGATATGGCACATAAAAAAGGACAGGGAGCCACGCGCAACGGGCGGGACAGCCGCCCGCAGTTCCGGGGCGTGAAACGCTTCGGCGGCCAGCGCGTCACCACGGGAACCATTTTGGTTCGCCAGTGCGGCACGCCCTTCAAACCGGGACGCAACGTCGGCCGAGGACGCGACGACACCCTCTTTGCCTTGATGGATGGAATCGTCTATTTCCAGGGGCGGCGGGTGAGCGTCAACGTGAACTGACGCTAACTCCATGTAGATGAATAGATTGCTGCGCTGGAGGGTGGTCCGCGAGACCATCCTCCCTTTCGTCTGGTGGCGGCGTGTTTGTCGACGAAGCGGTCATTTACACCAAAGCCGGCGATGGCGGGCCTGGATGTGTCAGCTTTCGCCGCGAGCGCTTCCTGCCGCACGGCGGGCCCGATGGTGGCGAGGGCGGCGATGGAGGAAGCGTCATCCTGGCGGCTACGGCGGGCGTCGACACGCTGTTGGACTTCAAGGGCAAGCACCATTGGAAGGCCAGAAACGGTCGGCCCGGCCGGGGAAAGAACATGGCCGGGGCGCGCAGCGCTGATCTGGTCGTGCGTCTTCCACCGGGCACCCTGGTCTACGATCGGGATAACGGCATCCTGTTGAAGGATTTGGCCCAACCGGTGGATACGGTGTGCGTGGCCCGCGGCGGCCGCGGTGGACGAGGGAACAAGTCCTTCGCCACGCCGACCCACCAGACCCCCCGTGAAGCCGAACCGGGCGAACCCGGTGAGGAACGGTGGTTGCGACTCGAACTCAAGCTGATCGCCGACGTGGGGTTGGTGGGAATGCCCAACGCCGGAAAAAGCACGCTGCTTTCGCGGATGTCGAAAGCGCGGCCGAAGATCGCCGCCTACCCCTTCACGACGTTGGAGCCGCAACTGGGTATTGTCGAACTCCCGGGATACCGCCGCTTCGTGATGGCAGACCTTCCGGGCCTGATCGCGGGGGCCCACCAGGGCGCGGGACTGGGCGATGCGTTTCTGCGGCACATCGAACGCACGCGGGTGATCCTGCACCTGATCGACGTGGCCCCGCCCGAGCCGGGCCCCCCTCCGCGGGAAGCCTACCGGATCATCAGGAAAGAACTGGCTTGCTACAGTCCGGCATTGGCGGAGAAGCCCGAAGTGGTCGTGCTGAACAAGCTCGATCTGCTACGCGAGGCCGGTGAGTACCAGGCGGAATTGGAGGACGAGATCGGCGGGCCGGTCGTGGGTATCAGCGCCGTGGCGGGCACCAACCTGGCGGCGCTCGGCGAACGGCTCTGGAAGTACGTCGCCGAACAGCGTCAGGAACCCGAGCCGGTCGCCGACGCCATGCCCTTGCCGCAAGCGGTGGATGGTCCATGATCGCGACGCCTGACCACGACTATTCCGGCACGAAAGACGACCAGCCGGCAGGCCTGGTAGTCGTGGACATCGGGAACAGTGCTGTGCACCTGGGAGTCTGGTCGAATCAAGGCGTGGAGGACGTGCGGCGCCTCGATCACGGGGACTCGGCGGGCCTGGCTCAAGCCCTGGCGGAGATGAGGTGCAACTCGCTCGGCGTCCACCTGGCGGCCGCGGTGGTGGTGTGCGTGGTCTCCGACGCGCTGCCGGCGGTGGAGGCGGTCATCCGGGACGACCTGCAATTGAATGTCGTCGTGGTCGGACGGGACATTCCCCTGCCCCTCAAGGTGGCGGTGAATCACCCCGAACAACTGGGCGGCGACCGGGTATGTGCCGCTGCCGCCGCCTACGATAAGGTCGGCGGCACGTGCACGGTGATCGACTTCGGCACAGCCGTCACGGTGGATCTGGTGGATGACGCCGGGGTGTTCCAGGGGGGGGCGATCCTGCCGGGTCTCCGGTTGCAGACTTTGGCCTTGGGAGACCACACCGCCGCGTTGCCGGTGGTGTCCGTCGAGTTCCCGGAGCAGCCGGTGGGCAGAGAGACCACCG